>NZ_CAJODG010000008.1 GCF_905233635.1 Selenomonas sp. AE3005
GTGTCGTTTAGCGGGGGCAGAAAAATTACTCCCCCGTGAACCCCATGCACGCATGAACGGGTTACTTTTAAGAACGTATTGACCTAAAAACTGCAATTTTCCAAAAATCCGCTGACACTTTATTACAGCGTCAGCGGATTTCTTCAAACCATATTTATTTCCCAGCGACTTCCTGCACAATGGCCAGTGCCCAGCGTGCCGAATCATAAAGGTCTTTTTCCTCAAGATATTCTTCCTTGGTATGCGCCTTTTCCATGCCTACAGCCAGCACCACGGTAGGTACGCCGTAAGTATTAAAATGATTGGCATCAGAACCGCCGCCGGATTCTTCCAGCTTCACGGGCAGTCCCAGCTTTTCTGCCGCTTTGACAGCCGTCTGAATAACCGGCGAATCCTTAGCCAGCAGATAAGGCCCATAGTCCGGGCTGACCTCTGCTGTAATCCTGCAGCCCGTTTTCTCAGCCCCCTTGGTGAAATGGTCACAGATTTCCTGCGTAATCTTATCCAGCTTGGCCTTATCACGGCTGCGGCTTTCATAGAATACATCACAGCTCTCTGCTACCACATTAGTGGCGGAGCCGCCACATATTTTCCCCAGATTGCAGGTGGTTTCTTCGTCAATGCGTCCCTGCGGTGCATCGGCTATCAGCTGACCGGCTGCCACAATGGCATTGATGCCGGCCTCGGGAGCCACTCCGGCATGACTGGCCTTGCCCTCAATATGAATCCTTATTTGATTTTTGCCGGGAGCCATGAAGGTCACATGACCGGGATGATTGTGAGTGTCCAGCGTAAAGCCAAAAGCAGCATGCAGCAAACTCTTATCCAGATTTTGCGAGCCGTGAACGCCGTTTTCTTCGGCTACGGTGAACACCACCTGCAGGGGGCCATGCGGAATATTCTTTTCCTTCAGCTGACGCAGGGTTTCCAAAATAGCCACTACACCGGCTTTATCATCACCGCCCAAAATAGTAGTCCCATCGGAACAAATGATGCCGTCCTTAACAATAGGCTTTACACCGCCGCAGGGTTCCACACAGTCCATGTGCGCCGTCAGCATAATCGTTGGTGCATCGACTGTGCCGGCAAAATCAGCTACCAGATTGCCGGTGTTGCCGCCGAGTTTTTCCCCGGCATTATCCTCGTGAACAGTTCCACCCAGAGCTTGCAGCCGCTCGGTCAGCAAATCAGCGACTTCGCGTTCATCATGTGTGGAACAGCGAATCTGTACCAGTTCCAGAAATTCTGCCAATACGCGTTTTTCATCAATCATTGTTCAAGACTTCCCTTCATCATAAAAATCTTATAGGAACAACATCAATACCAAGGCGGCTGCCAGACAAGGCAGCGCATTGCGCTTGGAGACTTCCATTGGGTTGACCTTGGCCAGACCGGCACAGATGATAGCAGCACCAGCCACCGGCGACATGGAACGGCCCATGGCTCCGGCAATCTGCGCCAGCGAACCCAAATTCATAATCGACAGGCCAAACTGTTCAGCAAAAGGCGTTACTGCGCCGTTAAAAGCAAAGGCTGCGGCATCACCGGAACCGGAAATCACAGCGATAAAGAAAGGACCAAAAGTACCGGCAGCCGCTGCGGCTGACTGTGACCCCTTCATCACTTCCGTCAGGGCCCCGGTAAGGCCTACAGCTGCCATACCCGTGGTGAACACGCTGGCACAGACAATCAGGCCGATAACGTTGGCATAAGCACTGCCCATACCATCAAAGAAATTCCTGCAGACTTCCTGCGCGTTGGACCAGGTAACCAGCAACCCCAAAACAACACCAATAATCATGGAGAGCGCCACGCTCATTTCCGGCAGGACAGCTACCTGCTTGGAACCAAGAATCAGCAACACCAGCGGCACGAGCGGCACAACAGCCTTCAACGGGTTTACCGTGAAGTTATGCATATCATGGTGCTGTTCGTTTGCGATATTAGCCAGATATGCCTCGCGGCGTTCTTCCGACGCCACTTCCTTGAACACAACGGCATAAATGGTCATTACCACCACACAGGCTACCGAGGAGATAACCGACGCCGGCGTTTCATTGATGATAACCGTCATCATATCCGTACCAGCCAGGTCGGCCACAAAGGGATTGTGCGCATTGCCCGGGCTGATGGCACTGCCCCAGGTACCAGCCAGTACCGTTGCTGCCGCCATAGCCGGATGAACACCAGCGGCAATCAGTGTCGGAATCAGAATACTGCCTACAGCAGCCGAGCAGCCGGCAGCAGACGGAATGGCCAGACTAATCCACCAGGTCAGAAAGAAAGACAGCGGAATCAAAAACATGCGGCCTTTTTTCAACACACCGGAAATCGACTGCACCAGGTGCTGGTCACATTCTGTAAGTTTCATGACATAGGAAAAACCCATTACCGTACAGATTGTCGGTACCAAAGAGTTGTTGGTCATGGCCTTCATAAAGGCTTTCATGATATCTTCCGGCAAGCCGCCAAGCAGGCACATGATGACACCGGCCAGAAACAGAACCAGGCGCGCTTCAATCTTCTTGATAATCAGCGCAAAGGTAAGGACCACAATCAATCCTCCAGCAAGTAACATAAACTTTCCCCCCAATATTTACTGCACATAATTTATACATTCATAATTATATATTATTTTATTCTACGTGACAATTATCACTAGTAATATTTAAGTACCCGCACCGCATACAAACGCCTTGTTATGTTTGTCACATTGTATACGAATACACAAAAAAATAAGTGGCCTGTAAAAGCCACTTATTAAATATATTTACTTATCGTAATGCGTCACATTGAACTTAGGTTCACGTGAATCTTCCGCTACTCCGCCCACGGACACGGTTTCTTTTTCCTTGGCTGCCTCAGCGTCCAAAGCGTCATTCTGTGCCTGCTGCGTCAAAGTCGTGGGAGGAATCAGGGCCGGGTCGCCGTCTTTCGGGCCATCGTTGTCGTCTTTCGGCGGTTCCTGATTTTCTTCCTCGGTGATTTTACCAGTTTCCAGCAGTTCTTTCAACTGCTTGGCCGTGAGGGTTTCACGTTCCATCAACGCCTGAGCGATAAGCTCCAGCTTATCCCGATTGTCAGTGATAATCTGACGGCAGGCCTCGTAGGCAGCCTCCAGATACTTGCGGACTTCCTTATCGATTTCGCTGGCCACTTCTTCGGAGTAGTTGCGTTCCTGATGGAAGTCACGTCCGAGGAACACCTGATGGTTCTGGCTTTCGCCATAGGCTACCGGGCCCAGCACATCGCTCATGCCGTACTGCATAATCATGCCGCGGACCATGCGCGTTGCCTGCTGAATATCCTGCGAGGCACCCGTGCTGATTTCCTTCAGGACGATTTCTTCAGCCACGCGGCCGCCCATAGCCACTTTCAGCTTATCAAGCAATTCTGACTTAGTAGCGTAATTACGGTCTTCCTTGGGCAGCATCAGCGTGTAACCGCCGGCACGGCCACGCGGAATAATCGTAACCTTATGCACCGGGTCAGCATGCTTAAGCATCATGCCCACGAGGGTATGACCACCTTCGTGGTAAGCCGTCAGGCGTTTTTCTTCATCATTCATGATATGAGACTTACGCTCAGGACCGGCCATAACACGTTCAATGGCCTCTTCCAGTTCCTGCATGTAAATCTTTTTCTTGTCACGACGGGCAGCCAGCAGGGCAGCCTCGTTGACCAGATTGCTGAGGTCAGCACCGGTAAAGCCCGGCGTTCTGCGTGCCAGGATATCCAGGTCAGCCTTTTCATCCACCGGCTTGCCGGAGGTATGAACCTTAAGAATGGCCAGACGGCCGCGTACATCCGGTTTGTCAACCACAATCTGACGGTCAAAACGGCCGGGACGCAGGAGCGCCGGGTCAAGGATATCGGGGCGGTTGGTAGCGGCGATGATGATAATACCTTCATTAGCCGCAAAACCGTCCATCTCAACAAGCAGCTGGTTAAGCGTCTGTTCGCGTTCATCATGACCGCCGCCTACACCAGCGCCACGCTGGCGGCCCACGGCGTCAATTTCATCGATAAAGACAATACAGGGAGCATTTTTCTTGGCCTGGTCGAACAGGTCACGCACACGGGAGGCACCGACACCGACAAACATCTCCACAAAGTCCGAACCGGAAATGGAGAAGAACGGTACACCGGCCTCACCGGCCACAGCACGGGCCAGCAGGGTTTTACCTGTACCCGGAGGGCCAAAGAGCAGTACACCTTTCGGAATACGTGCGCCCAGGTCATTGTACTTCTTCGGATGTTTCAGGAATTCTACAACTTCCTCGAGTTCCTGCTTGGCCTCATCAGCACCAGCCACGTCCTTGAAGTTGACCTTGATTTTGTCAGCACCGCTCATACGGGCCCGGCTCTTGCCAAAGGACATTACCCGGCCGCCGCCGCCCTGTGTCTGCTGCATGATGAAGAACCATACACCCACCAGCAGGAGAATCGGCAGCAGGGACGAGAACATCGTCGACCACCAGGGCGGTTCCGGCGGATTTTCCGCATTTATCTCCACACCTTTAGCCGACAACTTGTCAAAGAGTTTCGGGTCACGGTTGGGATTGTCCGGGGTGATGGTCGTAAACTCCGTACCATCGGACAACGTACCGCGAATGGTGTTTTGAATGAGGACAACCTTAGCTACTTTGCCTTCATCCACCTGCTGCAGGAACTGCGTATACCCCACTTCCTGCTTTGTTGTGTTCCTTGTCGAAAAGTAGTCAATTATGGAGATGGCCACCAATATTATCAACAAGTAAAAACCTACATTGCGTAGAAACTTATTCAATCCATTGCCCTCCTTCCGAGAGGTTCCCCCCTCCGGATTTTATCTGTTATCAGGCGTAAATTTCAGGTTTAAGTACGCCGATATAAGGCAGGTTACGATAAATCTCGGCATAGTCAAGACCATAACCTACCAGGAACTCATCAGGAACCGTGAAACCACAGTAATCGATGTTCACATCAACCAAACGGCGTGACGGCTTAGACAACAGGGAGCAGAGCTTTACCGACTTGGGTTTGCGCTCCTTGAAATACTTGGAAAGGTAATTCATCGTCGTCCCCGTATCGATAATATCTTCGATAACGATAAGATGTTTTCCTTCTATATCGTAGTCCAAATCCTTCAAAATCTTTACCGAACCCGTGGTGGAAGTACCATTACCATAGCTGGAGGCAATCATGAAATCCATGCGTACCGGCAGTTCCAGCTTGCGGAGCAGGTCCGTGTAAAACATCACAGCACCCTTTAAAATGCCTACACAGTAAATATCTTCCTTGGCGTCTTTGTAGTCGTTGGTGATTTCTTTGGCCAATTCAGCAATACGTGTCTGAATCTGTTCCTCGGTAAACACTACTTTTTTGATATCTTCATGTAACATGATAAAATCCTCTCTTCTCTAGTTTTATATATAATATTTTTTTGGTGTCGTCATAATCTTCCGGCAGACATTTTGCACTGCGCCGCCGGCCAACCACCCATACTACTTCTTTACCTGCTGCCAGTAGCAACAGGTTGTCGCGCTCGTGCTGCGGCACTTTGTCGTCAATGAGCAATTTCTTCAGCTTTTTATGCCCCTGCGGCAGTTCCATAAAGTCCCCGGGCATACGGGAGCGCCATACGAGCTGCCCGGAGAAAGCCTCCGGGGCCAGGTATAATTCTCCCGGCCCTGTGCTTTTATTAACAGCCATGGGCTCTACCCATCGGGCATGAACAGTATAACCGCCCACCTCAGCACTGCCGGGGCAAAGCAGCGGCAGCACCGGTCTGGCAATAGCCGGCTCAGCCGCTCCCCGCTGCAGCAGTAAAAAACCATACTGCAAACGCGCCACATACCCGTGACTGAGTTCCTGCCTGCTGCCGGTAGTGCCTTCCTGCAATAAATCACGCAGAAGTTCGGTCTGCCGATAACTGAGGTCAAGGCTGCTGCCTGTGACCTGCGCCCACCAACGGCGGATAATGCCGCGCACCAGTGCCGGGTGCAGATTCTGCAGCGCCTCCTGCCGCAGGGCATAATCATGAGGACGTACAATACTGCTGTCGGCCCAAAGGTGCGCCACTTCACCGCTGATAAAATCATCGGCCTCAGCCGCCACGGCTGCCAGCTGACAAAGCCCCCGTTCCACTTCCGGATTATATCCCTGCCTTAGCAGGGGAATAAGCTCCAGCCGCAGCCGGTTACGGGTACAATCAGCCACAAAATTTGTGGCGTCCTGCCGGAAGGGCAGCCCCTCCTGCTGGCAAAAACGCAGTATTTGCTCCTTGGCAACGCCCAGTAACGGACGCACCAGCTGGCCGCTGACCGGCCGCATAGCCGCCAGTCCCGTTATCCCCGTGCCGCGCAGGATACGCATCAGAACGGTTTCCGCCTGGTCATCAGCATGATGTCCCAGGGCGATAACTTCCAGCCCCTGCTCCTTGCAGATACGCTGCAAAAACTCATAGCGCTTTATCCGGGCCGCCTGTTCCAGACTATACCCCTGTTCGCGTGCAAAGACCGGTACGTCACCGTTCTCCACGAAACAGGGTATCTGCCACCGGGCACATAACTCCCTGACAAAGGCCGCATCTTCCTCCGACTGCCGCCCCCTGATACCATGCTCATAATGAGCGGCCGCCACCTGCCAGCCGTACCGGGAGCGCAGCCGCCACAGGATATACAGCAGGGCCACAGAATCGGCCCCGCCGGAACAAGCAGCGAGTATTCTGGCCCCCGGCGGCAATATGCGGTTTTTCCGGCAAAATTGTTCGACTATTTCCAGCATTTTCTGTCTGTCATAAAGTACAAAAGCACCCTTTTTCAGAGTGCTTATTTTAATTAGTCAAAACGACGCGAACCACGGCCGCCACGTTTAGAATCAGTCTTACGACGCAAGTCCGTCAGACGCTCATCGCTGTCCTTGAGGAACTTGGAAAGTTTATCCTCAAAGGATGCAGAAGTTGCTCCATAACGACCGGGCTTACGAAAATCACGGCCGCCAAAATTAGACCGCGGTGCACGGAAGGAAGGACGGCTTTCACGCTCGGCTGCTGCCGGCTCGTCTGCCTTTTTCTCCTGAAGCTGTTTGATGGAGAGACCGATTTTGCCCTTTTCATCAATTGCTACAACCTTTACCTTGACCTTGTCTTTTTCTGTCAGGAAGTCATGCACATCCTTGACATATTCATCTGCGACTTCTGAAATATGGATAAGACCTGTTTTACCTTCGGGCAACTCGATAAATGCACCAAAATTGGTGATACCTGATACTACACCCTCAACCACGCTGCCAACTTCAATGGACAAATTAATACTTCCTCCTTAGGTATTTGAAAATACAGGATTTATTATACCCTTGACAACTAATTAGTGTCAAGGAGCACAAGGCTTATTTATGACCAGCACTATAGGGCAGTTCGCCAGCTCTGGTCATCCCCAGATCCTCTCTGGCAACCTTTTCAATATAGCCCAGTTCATTAAGCTGCTGCTGCTCTGCTTTCAGAGCCTCGTTTTCCTTTTCCGCAGCGGCCAGACGGGACTTGGCTGCAGCATAATCATCGGCCGCCTGGCTCAGATAAATCTGCTGCGATACCAGGATAGAAGCGAAGTACATGATGATGACAACCATGACCACGGCAAACCAGTTGATATTCCTTTGTCTACCTCTCGATTTCATCATCATACCTCCTTCCCTTTACACAAAAATTAAGTCCAAACCTTATAATAAACTTAAATCAACTATCTGGCAAGATTTTTCTATTTTTCCGACCATTGATAATACTGGGTAGAGGCAATGGGACGAAAATACGAGGAACAGCTCTTACAGTGAAAATGCCCCTTTACATTTTCCATATCCGGACGACCATCCACCAGCTGCACAGCCCGGCCTTCAATGTAATCCATCATTTCGCCGCAACGGGGACAGACACATTGATTATTGGCATCACGCTGCAAAACCATCGGCGGCAGGTCACCGGTACTTACGACTTTTTTCACTTTCTGCGGCTGACAGGCTGTCTTGGGCAAATCATGCTCATCATAAAA
This sequence comes from Selenomonas sp. AE3005, assembly GCF_905233635.1. GTDB lineage: Bacteria > Bacillota > Negativicutes > Selenomonadales > Selenomonadaceae > Selenomonas_A. The sequence goes on from NZ_CAJODG010000008.1 coordinate 8,028, forward strand.
GCCGGAGCCCAGCAGTTCCTGAAAATATATTCCGCAATCGTAACACTCGTACTTGGGCAGCACCGCAGACATATCAGCCCGGCCCTGTACTATCTGCACCGCCTGGCCATCAACAAAGTGCAGCGGTTTACCGCATTTCGGGCATATAAAGTTATTGGTCGTATCTTTCTGTAATTGAAATACAGCCATATTTTCTCACCAATCTTCCCCACAATTTACGAGTTATAGAGAAACTGCATTTTATATTATTCCCCGTTCAACGGTCAAAAACCTGCTGCCGGAAAAATAATTTTATCACATACGTAATAACGCTGCTGCTATCTGGCTGCTGGCCTGTGGTTTGGCACAAGCCAGTGCCTGGCTGCCCATACGGGCCAGCGTGTCATCATTAAGCATTTCGAGCACGGCCGGTGCCAGCTTTTCCCCGGGATGCAGCCACAGGGCCGCGCCATTCTTGGTAGCATACACCGCATTTTCCGTTTCCGGCCCTGGAATGGGGTCATGCAGCAGCATGGGCAGTCCCAGAACAAAAGCCTCGCTGATGGTAAGTGCTCCCGGCTTGGTGATAAGCATATCCGCCACGCGCATGAGTTTATGCGCCTCGTCCGTATAGCCCCAGATATGCAGGCGGTGATGGGAAGTTTCGGCAAACGCTGACGCCCGGTTCAGCAGGTCGGCATTGCGCCCGGTAATGACCAGGAGCGTCAGTGTTTCTTCTATGGTTTCCAACGCCTCCAATGTATGCTCAATTCCGCCCAGTCCCAGGCCGCCGCCCATGAGCAGTATAACTTTATCCTTGCGGTCCACGCCGAGTTCCTGCCGCATGCTGTCCTTATCCGGCAGTTGCTGCAGCTGGCTGCTGACGGGAATGCCCGTAACCTGCAGTTCCTTATCCGCAAAGCCCTGCCGCTCCATCGCCTGCCGCATGCTGTCCGTAGCCATAAAATAACTGTCAACGCGAGGGCAGAGCCACACCTGATGCAGGGAGTAATCAGTCATCACCACCGCCAACGGCAGGGAACTGTTGTTCTGCTCCTTCCACAGGGACGCAGCCGCTGCCGGAAACGGATGGGTGCAAATGACGATATCCGGCGTATACTTTTTATACAACCGGGCAAACACCGGCAGCATGAAACAGGCCACACTCTTTTGCGCCAGGCTGCCGCCGGCCTCACCGCCGGATACCTTGTAAAACACGTCGTAGAGGTTAGGGACAAAGCGCAGCATTTCCAGATAGACACGTTTTATCAGCCAGTGCCCCCAGGCCGTCGAACGGGCCATAAAGTCCACGGCCGCAATTTGGGCCTCCGGGTCCTGACTGGCCAGTTCCCGGGCTACAGCCTCCGCAGCCTTTATATGCCCCGAACCGATAGATGCCGTCAATATCAGGATTTTTTTTGCGCTCATGCCTGCACCTCCTCTCCTACACACTTGCCTATTGTATCACAAAACAACCTGCCGCGGAAAATAAAATTACGCACACAGGCCTCCGTCAACGTTTAAAATCGTTCCGGTGATAAAAGCCGCTGCCGGCGAGGCCAAAAATTTTATAGCAGCAGCCGCCTCCTCCGGGGTGCCGATACGCCGCAGCGGATAGACAGAGGCCATGTCGGCCAAAGCCTGTTCGCGGTCTGCTGCTGCCTGCAGCTGTTTTTCGGTCAGCGGTGTCAGGATATCACCGGGGGCGATGGCATTCACCCGTACGCCAAAGCCAGCCAGTTCCAAAGCCAGTGCCCTCGTAAACATCACCACTGCCCCCTTGCTCGCACAATAGGCAGTACAGTAGTAATTGCCATGCACACCGGCATCAGAGGCCACATTAACAATATTGCCCCGTGATTCTTTGAGCGCCGGCACGGCTGCCTGCGTAAGATAATACGTCCCCTTGACGTTTATATCCCATACCGCCTCCAGCTGTTCCGGCTGCATATCTTCTATGGCACCCTCCACGTAAATTCCTGCGGAGTTTACCAGCACATCCAGTGAGCCATAGGCCTGTACTGTTTCGGCCACGGCCTGCCGGCATTCCGCTGCCTTTGACACGTCACAGCGAATATAGCGCAGGTTTGCACCGCCGCCCAGCGCCGCGACAGCCGCCTGTCCCCTTTCTGCACTGCGGCCTAAAATGACCACACGCGCACCGGCCGCGAGAAATTGCCGGGCCGCAGCCAGGCCAATGCCTGACGTGCCGCCGGATATTAAGACACTCTTCCCTTGCATATCATTCTCCTTATTTCAAAAAAGACCGTGCCCCCTAGGGGACACGGTCCTGTATATTGCTATATCAGCCGTTGACAGCGTCTTTCAAAGCCTTGCCAGCCTTGAATACCGGTGCCTTGGAGGCAGGAATTTCCATATCCTTGCCCGTCTGGGGATTACGGCCCATGCGTGCTGCCCGTGCTTTAACCTCGAAAGTGCCAAAGCCGATAAGCTGTACACGGTCGCCCTCGATAAGTGCCTGCTGTACGCTTTCCAGTACAGCGGTCAGAGCTTTTTCAGCGTCTTTTTTCGTCAGACCTGCTTTTTCTGCAACATTAGCTACCAATTCAGTTTTATTCATGTATCGCAGCCTCCTTAAAGAAGATTAAACTGGCTGCCGGCCATGGTCGGCAACCCACGGAATAATCCGCTATAAGAGAATTTAACAGAAACATCCCGAAAAATCAAGGGTTTTCCGGGAAAAACACCGCCTGCCCCCTTAAAACAACGCATTTTTCCTGTTTTTGGGGAGGATTCAGCCCTTAAGCGGGCGGATGTATAAGCTGGTCAGATGGTCTAAATCCGGCTGTCTGTCCAACTCATACAGCGGAATCTGCCTAATGCTTTCATCTGTCATTGCCAGGTTGTGAATATAGGTTATCTCATATTCATCGGGATAAAGTTCCATAAGCATGAGCTTAGCGTCCGAGGCAATAGGCTGACTGTACACCTGCGTGATAATCAGGGACTGGGCCGGGGCCTCCTTGAGCGTTTCAATATCCAAGGCGTCAAGAATGGTCAGTCCTTCCACCGGGTCAATGCCCAGCCGCGTATACATGACTTCCACAAAGCTCATGCCGGGACGGATATCTACTTCCACCGCCGTTGCTTTTGACAAGTCACGCAGCAGTACCACTGTGCGCTCTGCCACCAACGGACTGCCCGGTACTACATAGACCAGCTCGCCCAAGTCCGCAGCTTTTTGCAGCAGATCCTCGGCAATGCTGCGATAGAGGGTTTCAAAATCCGCAGCCTCTTCATAATAGCCGTCATATGTCGTATATTTTATGCCGGCCTCATCCAAAGCCGCCACTGTCGGATGGATTTTCGTGCGCAGGATAAGATGTTCTGCCGCCTCCATAAGCCGCCAGCTCTCGCGGGTGATAAGCCCCTCATGGCCGGGCCCCAAACCTAATACCGTTATCTTTGCCATATCTTCCTCAGTTCCTCGTTGTTATCTTTGCTTTAGCTTTTTGTCCTGCTGTCTGCAGCGCCGCGTCTTCCTCACCGGCAGCCAGGAGCAGCAGCCGCAGGACAAAATTCGTTATGTTCTTCTTTTGACTGTCATGCAGGGTGAAACGATAGCCGTTTTTCCCCGGCAGGGAGCGCATACTGCGCCCCAAGACCTTGCTGATGGCCAGCATACCCTTGGCCGGCAGGCGGTGCCCCGGCAGCAGGTAAATATCCAAAGCCTTGGGCAGTTCGCTGATGGTGCGCAGTTTCAAGCTGCGGGCGTAATTTTTTATCCGCGCCACTTCCAGCAATTTCATTACCGCCGGTGTCGGTTCACCGAAACGGTCAATGAGTTCATCGAGCAGGCTGCGGATTTCCTCGTTATTGCGAATCCCGGCAATACGCTGGTAAATCTCGATTTTATGCATGGCGTCGCTGACATAGCCGCCATCGATATAGGCCTCCACCTGCAAATCAATAATGGGGTCCGGCTGCACTTCCGCCACTTCCTTCTCCCCATGCTGCAGTTTATCCACAGCCTCTTCGAGCAGTTTGCAGTACATTTCAAAGCCGACGCTGGCAATATGCCCATGCTGCTGCGAGCCCAGCAGATTACCGGCACCGCGGATTTCCAGGTCGCGCATGGCAATTTTAAAACCTGCCCCCAGTTCGGCAAATTCCTTCATCGCCTGCAAACGTTTTTCCGCCGTTTCCGTGAGAATCTTGTCGGCCTGGTATACGAAATAAGCAAAAGCCATATGATGGGAACGTCCGACACGGCCGCGCATCTGATAGAGCTGTGACAGGCCAAAGTGGTCGGCATTATAAACGATAATCGTGTTGGCATTAGCAACATCAAGGCCGTTTTCCACGATACTGGTCGCCAGCAGGACATCGTACTCGCCTTCGTAGAAGTCCATCATCACCCGTTCGAGCATTTCCTCGGGCATTTGCCCGTGAGCTGTCTGAATCCGCGCGTCCGGCACCATAGCCTCGAGTTTTTCGCGCATGCGGTCAATGGTATCCACACGGTTGTAGACAAAGTAGACCTGCCCGCCGCGTTTAAGTTCACGCTTAATGGCCCCGGCAATGACCGCATCGTTATTTTCCACCACATAAGTCTGTACGGGGAAACGGTCTGCCGGTGGTGTTTCAATAATACTCATGTCCCGGGCACCCACCAGCGACATATGCAGGGTACGGGGTATCGGTGTAGCCGATAGTGTCAGTACGTCAATCCCGGCGGCCAGCTTGCGGATTTTGTCCTTTTGCTTGACGCCGAACCGCTGCTCCTCATCGACGATAAGCAGGCCTAAGTTTTTAAACTGCACTTTGTTTTGATTGAGGATAGCATGTGTGCCGATAAGAATATCAACCTTGCCTTCCCTGACTCTTTCAATGGTGTGTTTTTGTTCCTTGGCCGTACGGAACCGACAGATAACGTCCACTTCGGGGCCAAAATCCATAAACCGGGCATTAAAGGTCTGGAAATGCTGCTGAGCCAGTACCGTTGTCGGCACCAGCACCGCGACCTGCTTGCCGTCCATAGCTGCCTTATAAGCCGCCCGAATAGCCACCTCGGTCTTGCCAAAGCCCACATCACCACACAGCAGCCTGTCCATGGGCTTAGGCCGCTCCATATCCGCTTTTATCTCCGCAATGGCCTTTAACTGGTCATCGGTTTCCTGATAGGGGAAAGCGTCCTCAAAGTCATGCTGGCTGCTGTCGTCAGGCGAAAAGGCAAAGCCCTTGGCCTGCCGTCTTTTGGCGTAGATTTCAATCAGCTGCTTGGCAATATCCTCAACGGATTTTTTCGCCCGGGCCTTGGCCTTGGCCCATTCTGTGCCGCCCATGCGATGCAGGCGCGGCACTTCACCTTCGGCGCCAATGTATTTCTGCAGCAGGTTAACCTGTTCCGTAGGCACATAGAGCTTGTCATCACCGCCGTATTTGATATGAAGATAGTCCTTATGTATCCCGGCCACTTCCAAAGTGACTACGCCGACATATTTACCGATACCATGTGCGGCATGCACGACATAATCACCGGGCTTGATATCCCGGAAATGCGCAAGTTTTTCACCATTGCTCTGACGGCGGACTGCCCGGCGCTTGGCATGGCCAAAAATATCCTTCTCCGTCACCACCACGAGGCTGGCACTGGCCATTTCAAAGCCGTTTATCAGCATGCCCACCTGAATGTTGACGCAATCAGACCTAAGCTCTGCGCCCTCCTCCATCACGAGCGCGGGATAACGGTTACGGGCCAGCATTTCGCGCAGAGAATCTGCCTTGCTTTTATCCCCAAGCAGAATCAGTATTTTTTGTTTCTGTCCGAGCCAGCGGCCGATTTCATTTTGCAGCAAATCCATCTGCCGATGGAAGGTCGCCACGTTGGGAGCCGTAAAGCTGATGGTCTTTGCAGCCTCAGCCCCATGAACCTGCTGCAGGAGCATAGCGGAATACAGGACACGGTTCTCCCGGGCAGCCTCCTGCAGATTTTCCCAGGAAAATACCTTGCCCTTGATATCGGGGTTCTCCCTGACCATCGTGCGAATCTGCTCACGCAGGCGCATAGGCTCGTCAAAGAGAACCGTCCCCTGCCCCTCCAAAAAGGACAGGAATACTTCCGCCTGTCCGGCGCTGTCCGTCTGCGCCAGCGGCATAATGGAGGCACTGTTGATATTTCTGATGGAGAGTTTGGTATCAAGCGCATATTCACGCAAAGAATCTATTTCGTCGCCAAAAAATTCCACGCGCAGGGGATTTTCGCCATTGATGGGATAAACGTCCACAATACCGCCCCGGGAGCTGAACTGGCCAATACGCTCCACCTCGTCGGCGTGTTCATAGCCCAGCTGTACGAGGCGCTGCAGGAATTTTTCCAGACTCATTTCTTCGCCCAGACTAACGCTGACACTAAGCCGGGCAAAGTCCTGCCGGCTTATGCCCTTCTGCACGGCTGCCGTGGTTTTGGCCAGCACGATTACCTGGTCCTTGCGCATCAGGCGTACCAATACATCCATGCGCCTGGCCGCCCGTTCCATACTGCGGGCCTCGGCCTGCACTGTCATTATATCCAGTTCCGGCAGTTCCAAAACTTCCGTGTCCGGCAGCAGGGAAAGGAGATTTTCACGCCAGTCCTGCAGGGCCTCACTGCTATGTACAAGAATGACCAGTGGCTGTGGTGCTGCTTTGTAAGCTGCGGCAAAGGCCACATGCTTTTGCGAGTTGGAAAGACCGTAAACCAATGTTTCCTGAGGCTTTCCTGCCAAACTGTCCTGTAGTTTTTTTATGCCGGAATTGCTGTTCAAGACAGCAAACAAAGAATTCATCATCACACCTCAATAACCCGTACCGTTTCCTTACATTCCGGATATATTACGCGAAAATGGGACTGTCGGTTCGCGCCGATAGTCCCTCGTAAATATATCGATATTTATTTATAATAATCCTATTTCTCCCTTACGTCAAGCCACGGGCGCATGCGCCAGGTAAATTTTGTCCCCTGGCCAGGCTTAAGTGCCTGTAAATCTGCCGCTGTTTTCGCCGGGAGTTCACAGTAATTGCCACAAAAGCGGCAATCAAGGCGAACCGAATCACGCTGCAGTGCTGCCTTTATGTCGGCACTGCCACAGGTACATTCCAGCTCACCACTGGCGGCTAAATCGTGAATGCGATTGAGTGCCTCCAGCAGCGTCTGCTGATGTTCGATGAACCCATCGCCATCAGACGGATGCAGGGCATCGTATTCTGCTGTATTAAAATCCAAAAATTCGGCAATATCCTGCCATCTGCCAATGTAGCCTAGTTCAAAATTATCGTGCTGACAGTAAAGTCTGGCAAACCTGAGTCTTTTTAGCTGTCGCCAGGAAATCGTCTGGCGGTTTTTGCCGTTGCACACACCGCATTCCGTTTTCAGTTCCAGTCCTTTGCGCGGCCGCAAGGTAATTTTGCCCATCTCGTGTCCACAGTTCCCACACTCCATAACGAAATGCATCTGCCCGCTAAAGAGTGGTACATCCTGCAGTTGGATTCGGCCGCAGCGCTGGCAGTAGAACGCCAAAGAACAGGCCGTATCGATAAGCATTGAAAATCCTCCTTTCCTTAACAAAATCCCAGTTTGCAGTCATTTCCTTACAACTGACTGTATCACCTTTGATAATACAGTATTTCTACGAGTGCAACGGCTTATCCTGCCTGTTGCAAAGATTTTTCATTAAAAAAAGACCGTTTAACAGTTGATTATTCATACTTTTAAAGAACGGCCGTGAATGGGGGAGTATTCACGGCCTCACTACGCAATATTTGTTAGTGTATAATTCTTGCCAATTGCACATTCCTAATGGTTAAGGCGATTTTTATCGTAGCAATTGCCAGAATAGTAACTTCTGGCGGCTTAGGGAGGTTTGGCAAAGCGCAGCGTTTGCCGGCAGGCGTTAAGAAACTATTTTTTGCCCACCATAAAAAATCCGTGGGAAAAGTCTACTGTCTGAGCGCAGCGAGTTTTGACTTTTCACACGGATATAAAAGGCAAAAAATAATTTTAGCCTGACAGCTAAGCGGAGCGTGTCAAACCTCCCTAAGCCGCCAGGCTATCTCTATATCAAGTATAAAAATTACTTAACCTGCAAAGCTGCCTTGACGAAATCTCTGAACAGCGGATGCGGATTGTTCGGACGGGACTTGAGTTCGGGATGTGCCTGCGTGGCCACGAACCAGGGGTGGTCTTTTACTTCCACCATCTCTACGAGGCTGTCATCGGGGAGCGTGCCGGCGATAACCAGACCTTTGTCCGTGAGTTCCTGACGATACTTATTGTTGAACTCATAACGATGACGATGACGTTCAGCAATATCGGCCTTACCATAAGCAGCGAGAGAATGCGTACCCTCACGCAGCGTGCAGGGATAAGAACCAAGACGCATCGTGCCGCCCTTGTCCTCGATACCCTGCTGAGATTCCATCAGGTCGATAACCGGGTGCTTAGTCTCAGCATCAAATTCCGAGCTGTGTGCGTCCGTCATGCCGCAGACGTGACGGGCAAATTCGATAACAGCACACTGCATACCTAAGCACAGGCCGAGGAAAGGAATATTGTTCTCACGCGCATACTGGATAGCCTTAATCTTGCCTTCCACACCGCGGTCACCAAAGCCGCCCGGTACCAGAATACCCTTGCAGCCCACAAACACTTCCGACAGGTCCGTTTCCGGATCCTCGATTTTTTCCGCGTTAACCCAATGGATTTTCACAGACGCATCATTATCGATACCACCATGATGGAGCGCCTCCGTCACGGAAATATAAGCGTCCGGCAGTTCTACATACTTACCTACCACGGCCACCTTGACCTTCTTGGACGGATTGTTAATCTTGTAGACCATCTTATCCCAGTCAGACATATCAGCCGGGCCGTAATCCATGTTGAGTTTCTGCAGGGCAATCTTGTCAAGACCTTCACGCTGCATCATGAGCGGCACTTCATAAATCGTGGATGCCGTGCGGTTTTCAATGACGGCCTCCGGCTGCACGTCACAGAACATGGCAATCTTTTCCTTCATGTCCTTGGAAATAGTCTTTTCCGTGCGGCATACGAGAATATCCGGCTGAATACCGATAGCACGCAGTTCCTTAACACTGTGCTGCGTCGGCTTGGTTTTGAGCTCACCGGCTGCAGAAATATACGGGAGCAGCGTTACATGAATGTAGAGCGTATCCTTCGGGCCGACTTCCTTCTTGACCTGACGGATAGCCTCGAGGAACGGCTGGCTTTCAATATCACCTACCGTACCGCCGATTTCCGTGATAACCACATCAGCACCATCAGCCTTGGCTACATCGTAAACACGCTGCTTGATTTCATTGGTGATATGGGGAATAACCTGCACCGTGGAGCCTAAGTATTCGCCCCGGCGTTCCTTGTGGAGGACCGACCAGTATACTTTACCAGTGGTGATATTGCTGTTCTTCGACAGGTTAATGTCGATGAAACGCTCATAATGCCCCAAATCGAGGTCAGTTTCCGCACCATCGTCAGTTACGAAAACTTCGCCGTGCTGATAAGGGCTCATCGTTCCCGGGTCAATGTTGATATACGGGTCAAACTTCTGAATCGTAACCTTCAGACCGCGGCTTTTCAGCAGTCTGCCCAAAGACGCTGCCGTGATACCTTTGCCCAGGGACGATACCACACCACCAGTAACGAAAATATACTTTGCCATGGTTTTGCCTCCTTATTATTCCTGAATGCTTTCCAGCTTTTTCTGGCGATTATTGCTCTCTTTGTTAGCTGCCTTGGAACGGGTGGCGCTGGAACGGCTGGAATGACGCTTAACTTCAGGCGGATTCCATTCCGTCAGGCCCCACTGGCCGTCCCCCTCATACTGGAAACGGCTGTCCATGTTGATGAGAGTGTACACTTCTGAAATGGCCGCAGACAGCGACTGCACCGGTTTATGCTTTTTCTCGATAACATCGAGAACCAAATCCTTATAATACATCGTCTGTGCTTTTTCCGTCAGCACATGATAAGCAATATCCACTTCCGAGCTATTGATAAAATCCATAATCTAAGGGTCTCCTTCCAAATCCAAAAATTACATCTGTTCCGGTGCCGATACACCGAGGATACCAAGGGAATGACGAATAACATGCGCCGTCACCTGCACCAGGGCCAACCGGGCCTCAGCCAGCTTGGGCTCCACCCCTACGATGCGGCAGCGGTTATAAAAGCTATGGAAGGCACTGGCCAGGTCATAGCTGTAACGAGCAATACGCTGTGGGGCGTAATCACGGGCCGCCCGTTCGATTTCCTCCGGATACTCCTCAATCTTCTTGATGAGGTCCAGCTCCGATTCATCAGTGAGCAGGGACAGTTCCGGCTGTGCACCGACTGCCAGCTTATTTTCCTCAGCCTGACGGAAAATGCTGCAGATACGCGCATGCGCATACTGAATGTAATATACCGGGTTATCATTGGATTTTTTCTTGGCCAAATCCAAATCAAAATCCAGCTGACTGTCCAGCGAACGCATCAGGAAGAAATAACGGGCAGCATCGGTGCCAACTTCTTCCATCAGTTCATTCAGCGTAACGCTCTGGCCGGTACGCTTGCTCATCTTCACGAGCTCGCCGCCGCGATAAAGGGCTACCATCTGCAGGAGCAGTACCGTGAGTTTTTCGGAATCATGGCCGAGAGCGTCCATAGCAGCCTTTACGCGGCACACATAACCATGATGGTCAGCGCCCCAGATATTGATAAGACGGTCAAAGCCGCGTTCGTACTTGTTGTGATGATACGCAATATCGGCTGCCAGATAGGTAGGCACGCCATTGTCGCGGATAACCACACGGTCCTTATCATCGCCATAAGCCGTGGATTTCAGCCACAGGGCGCCGTCCTGCTCATAAATATTGCCATTGTCCTGCAGGATTTTTACTGCCGCTTTAACAGCCTCCGGATGGAGCGTGCGTTCACTGAACCAATTGTCAAACGTTACATTAAAGGATTCCAGGTCCTCTTTGAGGGCAGCCAGTTTTTCCACATAGGCCAGGTCCTTAAAGATTTCCAGACGCTCATCATCGCTCATGGACAGGTATTTGTCCCCGTCCTTGTCGATGATACGCTGAGCGGTGTCAATGATATCCTGACCATGATAGCCATCTTCGGGGAATTCTACGTCCTGCCCCAGGAGTTCCAGATAACGGGCATTGACGGAACGGGCCAGATTGTTCATCTGATTGCCGGCATCATTGATGTAGTATTCGCTTTCCACGGGGAAACCAGCCGCCCGCAGCAGATTCACCAGCGCCGAACCGGCAGCAGCCCCACGGCCATGACCTACATGCAGCGGGCCCGTGGGATTGGCGCTGACATATTCCACCTGAATTTTCGGCGCGTCCTTTTTCGGCAGCTGGCCATAGCTTTCCCCGGCAGCCAGGATTTTCTGGAAGGAATCATAGAGCACATTGCCCTTTAAATAGAAGTTCAGGAAACCGGGGCCGGCAATCTGCGCATGGTCCAGCCAATCGCCCTCTATGCGTTTTACCAGTTCCTCCGCAATCTGCCGGGGAGCCTTGTGGAACACGCGTGCCGACTGCATGGCAAAGTTAGTGGCAAAATCACCGAATTCCTTCTGGGGCGGTACTTCGAGCACTACCTTAGGCAGTTCGCCTTCCGGAAACACGCCATCAGCAATGGCACTTTTCGCAGCCGCAACAATGGCTTCTGTCAGTGTGTCTTTAATATCCAATCCAAAATCCTCCTAATTTATTTATCCTCTGCCGGCTTTCCCCCAAGGGTATCAGTCCGGCAAAGCATTTACAACTACATTCAGGGTGTTATGTCCCTGCATGGCATCATTGAGAAATAAATCATATTCCGCCACGATTCTGCCCTGTCCGCCGTCAAATATAATATCCAGCTTTTTCGTATCAACCAGTAAATCAAAATTACCGTAGGGCGTTCTATACACACTACGGGTTCTGTTGCCCAGCCGAAACTCCAGCTGCATATCCACTGCTCCACGACGGATAAGCGTCACACCCTCAGCGGAAAATTTCAGCACCGTGGGCACCACCGTATCGTGAAGAGAGGCGTCCTCATAACGCACATAATGTTTGCCTGCGCGGGCTGTATACTTACCTTGTGCAGCGGTTTTCAACACGGTCTTTTCCCCCGTTGTATCTACCTGCACACCTTCCACAGTCACCTCGACTGCCAGCGTGTCCGTCATATAGCCACCTCTTTAAAACATACTGTACACCATTATAAACCAAACTCCAAACCTTGCCAACAGTTTTTTTCTTTTTTTACACTCCCCGTAAAGCAAGCCACTGCCCTCTCCGGAAAAGCTGCCCCTGCGCCCTGACCTCACAGCGTTTTTCCCCACCAGCGTACAGTAATAAATTTTCCCAACATAAAAAATTAGCGTGAAAAGCCTTTTGCCTGGGCAAAGCGCTTCTATGGCTTTTCACGCTAAATAATATGTCAAATTTTTCCTGCGTCAGCCCATACTGACTTATGAATCAAACTTTAAATCTTTCAATCTCATGTGCCAGTTCTTCAGCCTGCTCGGCCATACTGCGGGTGGCCGCTGCAATTTCCTCAGCCGAGGCTGACTGTTCCTCAGTAGATGCCGATACGGACTCCGTATGAGCGGCGTTGACGTTGCTGACCTCGGCAATCTCTTTGACGGCCTCCTTCATGGACTTCGTGCCGCTGGCTACACTCTTGATATTACCGGAAACCTCTCTGATGCCGCCAGCCAGTGCGTCAATGGCCAGTTTAATTGACTCAAACACAGCATCGGCCTCTCTGACAAAATCCATACTGTTGGCCACGCTGGCTGCACTCTGTTCACTGGCAGCCACAGCCTTTTTCATATCCAGCTGAATCTGATTTACCAAATCGCCAATCTGCTTGGTGGAGCTGGCGGATTCTTCAGCCAGCTTGCGTACTTCGTCAGCTACTACGGCAAAGCCGCGCCCGGCCTCACCAGCCCGGGCGGCCTCAATAGCCGCATTCAGCGCCAGCAGATTGGTCTGTTCAGCAATCCCGGAAATCAGCTCGACAATCTTGCTGATTTCTTCCGAACGGGCAGCCAGCTCGCTAATGGAGGCTTTAACCGTGGTAGCGCTGACATTGATACTATCCATAGCCTTCACTACGTTATTGATAGAATCACGGCCGGAAGCTACGCTGTTAACAGTCATTTCCGTAACAGCCGTTATAGCGTCGGCATTTTGTGCCACCAATTCCGTGCGCTCTGCAATATCCACGGCCGTATTATCTGCGCCAGCTGCCAGGTCAGACTGGTGGGCAATACCGGAAGCAATATCCGCAATCTGCTGCGCAGCCTGCGTGGCTGACTCGGCCGACTGATGAGAGGCCGCCGTCAGTTCCTGCGCCGACGCCGACACCTTCTCCGCATTTCTCTGCAGTTGACCGATAAGTTTCCTGATGGTTCCGCGCATCTGCTTAAAGCCCTGGGCCAAATCACCCAGTTCATCATTCGTATCTACAGCCAGCGGACGGGAACGCAAGTCACCATCATTGATGGCAATACATTCCCCGCGCAGGGCCACGATGGGTTCGCACATCTTTTTCGATGCCACCCAGATAACAGCGCTGATAGCCAGCACCATGAACACAGCCACCAGTCCCATAATCTTTATCAGATTATACGCATCGGCCCGTACTTCAGAAATGGGGGCTACAGATACGGCAATCCAGGTACGATACCCGAGGTGCACCGGCGTAAATACAGCCTGTGACGACACGCCCTGGGACGTTGTATATTCTGTAGAAATCTGCTTATCCTGCTGCACAGCGTTGGTAAAGCCGTTCACAAGCGCGATATCGATTTTCTTGCTGGAGACTTCCTTGGACAAGTCCATCTTGCCCACTTCTTCCGGCAGCTGGGCATAGGCAATGCAAAGACCGTCCTGGTCCGCGATATAAACGCGGCCATGTTCCATATACTTAATCTCACCGACAATCTTGGTGATATCATCGAGCTCAATAGTACCGTAAACAATACCGGTCAGCACGCCGTTATCAAGTACCGGATAGGCCATAATGGTAATGAGCTTGCCGCTGGTCCCCGACACTGACGGCCCCGTCATCACCGGTTTTTTCGTCTCACGCACCTGCTTGATATAAGCCCGTGTCGTGCGGTCCATATCCTTGTTCTTATCGCTTACAGCATGACCTTCAACATCAGAATACGCCAGCATGGTGAAATTTTTCCGCTTGGCCAGCGTATCAGCCAGCACCTTGACACGTTCTTCTCGCGTGCCCCTCATTATGATGGGATTCGTGGTCAGCGACTCGACCGTAAGTTCCCGTTCCTGATAGATTTTTTCGAGCTGCTTGGCAGTTCCGCTGCCGATTTCCTGGGCAATTAAATCTGCATTACGCGTCAATGCCGAACTGGACATATAGTAACTTATAGCAAAGAACACCGCAAAACTGCCCACAAACAGGGGAATAAACCCGGCCAGAAATTTAAACCGCAAACTGTTAAATTTCATGTTGTCCTCCTTGTAAAAATATTCCTATAAATAAAGCACGGCTAAAAAAAGCATTGTACGCATAGGTCTTGCATACAATGCTTTTTTTCAACTTAGTGTGTCTTTACTGCTGCTCAACGGCAATATCCAATTCTACCACATGTCCGGCCAAATCCATTTCCACCGTGAGATAATTATCATCGCTTATCTTCACCTGGAAATTTTCCCCAATAGACAGGGACGGCGTGGAGATATCAACTTCCAGCCCCATACCCGTGAGATTGGTTGCGGCATTGGCGGTGAGCATATTGCTCATTTCCGAAATAGCACTTTGCGCCATGGCGTCAAATTCTGCCACAGGCATTCCCATCATCATAGTCGATGCGATAAATTTCGCCGTATCCTCAGACATATTATAGACAACATTACCACGAATCTGCTTGGTAAACCCTACAATAACGGATACGCCCATGCTCACCGCATTCTTCGTTTTTACCCCCATCTTTGCCCGCTTAGGCTCAGCGAACCCCAGCTGCGGCATTACGGTTGTGAATGCATCGACGAACGGATTAACTAATTTTGCATCCATCTTATCATTCTCCTTCCGCAAATCCTACACTCATGTTAATTTCACCAACGCGTGTTTTGGCGCTTATACGGAAGGTTGTCAGTTTCGGACTGGCTATACGTATCTTGCTGCCCACAATAGTACCCGGCGGCGTAATACGCATTTCCTTATCTTTGAACACATCATTGATATTGGACACCCCACGTCCCACGATGATATTCACGGCCTCTTCTACAGATTCACTGGCCTCATCTTCCGTAATATCTTCTACACTTTCCTTGTCCAGCATAATCATCGAGAACTTATGCATGGTATCTGAATCCATATAGACGATTGCCCGTCCATTGGGCAAGCCTGTAAGACCGACAATAACGGCAATACCGCTTACCTCCAGGAATGCACGGCTGTCCTCCTCCAGCTCAACCTCACTATGAATCCCGGTCATGCTGAATATGCCCTGCTGCAAAGCGCGGACAAACGGTTTGGCGTAAGATTCACGCAGGACAGCTACCTTGCCGACCTTATTCTGGCAAAGAATCATCAGCGTATCGATAAGCTCATTTACACTGACAGGTTTCTGTAAAAAGGCACTGATTCCTACTTCACGCCCCTTGGCTACCAGGCTGGCATCTTTCATGGCGCTGATCATAACAATCTTAGCGTCAGGATCAATAGCACGAATTCTCCGGCTGCACTCTATGCCGTCGGCATCGGGAAGGTTCATGTCCATGGTTACCACAGCCGGCTTTGTCTGCTCGTAAAGCTCCACCGCCTCAGCAGCATTTTTGGCTTGCGCACATACCTCGAAGTTGGTTTTGGCCAAATTACCTTCGAGCATTGCACGGCTGACCTTCGAATCATCGACGATCAATACTTTGACTTTCTCCACAAATGCTCACCTGCTTCTCTAGTTTTTTCCTTACATTATTTTACCATCTAAGTGATACATGAATCTCAATAACTAGTTTTTCGCTATGCTGTGATAAAATCCCTGCTAATTATAAAAATTATTTTAAATTTCGCTGTTTCCTACTGCGTCAAAAGTTTTGGTAATCGACTCTGCCGGTTCCTTATCCATTTTGCTCACCAGGTAAACGGCCAGCAGGGACAGGACAAAACCGGGCACGATTTCGTACAGTCCGAGCCAGTCAATCTGTTTCCAGACCAGAACCGTGACACCGCCGACAATAATGCTGGCCAGGACACCATTGCGCGTCGTCCGGCGCCAGAACAGCGAACAGAGCAGTGCCGGGCCAAACGCTGCGCCAAAACCTGCCCAGGCGTAGGCCACCATATCCAAAATGAAACTTGACGGATTAAGACCGATAAAAATAGCCAGCGAGGCAATAATCAGTACCGACGCCCGGCTGATCCAAATGAGTTCTGTCTGTTCAGCCTCTTTACGCAGCAAAGTGCGGTAAAAATCCTGGGCAAAGGCTGACGCTGCCACCAAAAGCTGCGCGGACGCGGTACTCATAATAGCCGCCAGTACGGCAGAAAGAATCAGGCCGGCGATAATCGGTGGGAAGAGCTGGTTCGTCATTACCAAAAAGACGGTTTCTGACTCCGTTCCCATCAAGGAGTCGGTCAGATACACACGTCCCACCATGCCGACAGCTACAGCCGCAGCCAACGACAATACTACCCAGGTCATGGCAATACGGGTGGCCTGCTTGATTTCCTTGGAACTGGAAATTGCCATAAAACGCACCAAAATATGCGGCTGGCCAAAGTAGCCGATACCCCATGCCAGCAGGGAGAGCAGTTCAATCGCGCCCAAAGTCGTGCCGTCCGGCTTGGTGAACGGCTCCAGCATAGAATGGCTCACTTCGTCAATTGCCGTAACTGTAGCCGTAAAGCCCCCCATTTCCATACCGGCAGTAATAGGCACAATCAAAATGGCAAAGAACATCATCACGCCCTGAATAAAATCCGTACGGGACACCGCCAAAAAGCCGCCCACCAAGGTATAGAACACCACGGAACCGGCACCGATGAAAATAGCATACTC
Organism: Selenomonas sp. AE3005; assembly: GCF_905233635.1. Taxonomy (GTDB): domain Bacteria; phylum Bacillota; class Negativicutes; order Selenomonadales; family Selenomonadaceae; genus Selenomonas_A. The sequence continues at coordinate 25,055 of NZ_CAJODG010000008.1, forward strand.
ATAAGGAAGGCCAAAGACCGTTTCAAACAAACGCCCCGAGGACACAAATCCCGAAGAAGTATATATAGTAAAGAAAATCAAAATAAATACGGCCGGAATAGTGCGCAGCAGGCCGCTGTTATCCTCAAAGCGATTTTCCAAAAACTGGGGCAGTGTCAGGGAATTTTTGGCCAGCTCCGTGTATTTGCGCAGCCGGGCCGCCACAAAATGCCAGTTGGCCCATGTTCCGATAGCAATGCCCACCGCTATCCAGCCGGCATTAAGACCGGCAAGATAGGCAAACCCCGGCACCCCCATGAGCATCCAGCCGCTCATATCCGAGGCCTCGGCACTCATGGACGTCACCCAGGCCCCCAGCTTACGGTTGCCCAAAAAATAATCGCTCATGTTTTTGGTACGGCGGTAATAATAAACGCCAATGGCCATCATCAGGCCAATATAAAGAATAAACGTATTGATAATCGCTAACTGATGTGTCAAAAAAAGTCCTCCTCAACTTTTAGTTACATATTTACAACAACAGATTAAATTATACTGTGATTATCTCTCGTTTGGCAACTTTATTTTTATAGTAACTATATCTTTATTGTCATAGCGGACACTTTTTCGCGTATTTTCGCGGAAAAAATTCGCGTAAGCAGGAAAAAACACTTGCATTCTCGAAATCCTTCCCGTATAATAGCTAAGGTTTTTCGAAAAGCTCCAAATTTAAACGCAGATGGCCTTAGTATATCCTGATACAGGCATAATCTGCGCTCTTTTCGTGCGTGCAAAAATAAAATTGTACGATATTTTAGGAGGAAAGTATCCATGAATAAGTATGATGTTGTAATTGTCGGCGGCGGCCCTGCAGGTGTTTTCGCAGCTTATGAACTGGCAGAAAAAAGCCCTGCTTTAAAAGTACTGCTGCTTGAAAGCGGCAAGGATATCTATACCCGTGTCTGCCCCATTTCTGCCGGCAAGGTAAAAAATTGTATCGGCTGCAAGCCCTGCAGCATCATGCGCGGGTTCGGTGGCGCCGGTGCTTTCTCCGATGGCAAATACAACTTCACCACCCAGTTCGGCGGCTGGCTCAACGAGTACCTGTCCGACGAAGAAGTTATGGATTTAATATATTATGTAGATAAAATCAACATGAAACACGGTGCTCCGGCGCAGGTATTCAGCACCGAAAACAGTGATATCGGTTACCGTGCCCTGCAGCATGACCTGCACCTGCTTTCCGCCAGTGTCCGCCATCTCGGCACGGAAAACAATCTGGAAATGCTTAAAGCTACCTATGAATATCTGAAGGACAAAGTCGAATTCCGTTTCGAATGCCCCGTGGCTCACATTCATTCCGATGGTAAGGGCAGCAATGAGGTGGAGTTATCTGACGGTCAGCGCATCACCGCTGAATACCTGATTGTAGCGCCGGGCCGTGCCGGTGCCGAATGGTTCTCCAACGAATGCGACACTTTGGGCCTCCAGCAGGAAAACAACCGCGTTGACGTTGGCGTCCGCGTGGAAGTTCCCGATGAAATCTGGAACCCCATCACCAGTCAGGTTTATGAGGCCAAACTGGTTTACCGCACAAAACGCTACGGCGACCAGGTGCGTACCTTCTGCATGAACCCCCACGGCCATGTGGTCATGGAAAACACCGATGGCATAATGACGGTAAACGGCCACTCCTACAGCGACCCGAAACTTCAGAGCAAAAACACCAACTTTGCCCTGCTAGTCAGCAACCGTTTCACCGAACCTTTCCACTCTCCCCACCAGTATGGCAAGCGCATTGCTTCCTTCTCCAATCTCTTAGGCGGCGGCATCATCGTACAGCGTTTCGGCGATTTGATGAAAGGACGCCGTACCAATGCCCACCGCATGAGCAAGAGCTTTACCCGGCCGACGCTGCAGGCTACTCCCGGTGACCTCTCCCTGGTTCTGCCCAAGCGTCATGTGGACAACCTCATCGAAATGATTCAGGCCCTCGACAACGTTGCACCCGGCATGACAAATGACGACACCCTGCTCTATGGTGTCGAAGTCAAGTTCTACAGCTCCCGCGTAAAACTCACCAACCAGCTGGAAACGGAACTCAAAAACGTCTTTGCCATTGGTGACGGTGCCGGCGTAACCCGCGGCCTCTCTCAGGCTGGTGCCAGCGGCGTATACGTAGCACGCCAGATTATCGAACGCTGCAAAAAATAAATATTCTTATATTAAAGCAAAAGCTGACAAGTCAAATTGACATGTCAGCTTTTGTCTATGTGTGAACACTAATTCACAACCACCACTTCAAGTGGTGGTTTGACCTAGCCCTATAAGGGCAATTACTTGCACGCCTAAAAGGCGGGCATCGCAAGCACTGTTACCTGCTAGCTTCTAAAAGAAGCGTTTCTTAGGTTGCTCTTCCGCTTTTGCGTAGACTTCCTGCTCTGCGATGTACTTCTTTATTGCTTCTTCTGTCACATTTCCTACTGTCCCCACAAAATAACCTCTTGCCCAGAATGCTTTATCCCATTTGCCATACAAATCTGGATGCATATCGTGAATCATTAGGGCACTTTTGCCTTTCAAATACCCTACGAATTTAGACACTGCTATTTTCGGTGGAATGCTTACGCATAGGTGCACATGGTCGATGCATACTGCTCCGGATACTATTTCGATGTTCTTGTATGCGCATAGCTTTGTTATTGCTTCTTTTACGTCAACCCGTATTTTTCCATATAGCACCTTACGTCGATACTTTGGGATAAACACTATGTGATACTGGCACTTCTACTTTGCATGTGCTAAACTTAAACTGTCCATTTGGACACCCCCATGTTAATGATTTGGCTTGCGACACCATAATCATTCTATCATGGGGGTTAAATTCTACTGGGGACACATTACCATTTACTCCATTCTCCCCAGCATAGCTGGGGGATTATGATAGTCATTTATATAAATCAGCCCCCTTTTTACATAGATACATACGTCCCAAAAGAAAAAGTATTACAACTTAATATAAAAAAATTTATATTAAAAAAAGCCCTCACCTGGGATGTTTCCCAGGTGAGGGCTTTTTGTTATTATTCTTCTTCGTCATCCGTCAGGAAATCATTTACGGCCTGATAGACAGCACTGCTAGGAAAGCCGCGGCGGAACATGGCGGCCAGGAGTTTTTGCTTGTCCTGACTGCGCCGGTATTTGCTTTCGAGCACACGCAGGGCGGCAGTGTACTCGCGCTGGCTGACCTCTTCCCTGTCCTCGGGAATACAGCTCTTCACCAGCCGTGAGGCATAGCCGCGCTCCATGAGCTTAACGCAAATCTGGCGCACGGAGTAGCTGCTTTCCGTATACAGGTAACGGAAACGGCGGCCACAGGATTCTTCATCATTTAAGTAATGCTTTTCCTGCAGGCGCAGAACAGCCGCCTCGATTTCCTCGTTCTCATAGCCTTTGGCCGTCAGCTTTTCACGCAGGCGGTTTTCACTGTAGTCCTGCCGGGCCAGCAGGTCCACGGCATAGACCAGCGCCGGTTTTAAGGGACGCTTAGACTTCATCATCGTCCTCATAAGCGTCTACGGGTGTGGCAGCAGCAGCGCCTTCATCGCTCATGAGCTTAGCCCGTACCTTGGCTTCGATTTCCTCAGCCAGCTGCGGCTGCTCTTCCAGGGCCTGCTTGGCTTTTTCCTTGCCCTGGCCTAAGCGCGTGCCTTCGTAGGAGAACCAGGCACCGCTCTTTTCCACGATATCGAGCGACACACCGATATCAATAAGCGTGCCCAGGCGCGATACGCCTTCGCCGAACATGATATCAAATTCTGCGGTCTTGAACGGTGGCGCGATTTTATTCTTGACAATCTTCACCTTCGTGCGGTTGCCCACGAGGTCAGAACCCTGGGTAATCTTTTCGCCCTTGCGAACTTCCATGCGTACCGAGGAGTAGAACTTCAGTGCCCGGCCGCCGGTGGTCACTTCGGGGTTGCCATAGGTTACGCCGACCTTTTCACGAATCTGGTTGATAAAGATGGCCACCGTCTGGGATTTGTTGATGACACCGGTCAGTTTGCGCATGGCCTGGCTCATCAGACGGGCATGAAGGCCGACATGGCTGTCGCCCATTTCACCGTCGATTTCGGCTTTCGGCACGAGCGCAGCTACGGAGTCAACGACGATGATATCCACAGCACCGCTGTGTACCAGGGCGTCGACGATATCCAGGGCCTGTTCACCAGTATCCGGCTGGGAAACAAGCAGCTCGTCAATGTCTACGCCAAGTTTTTTGGCATAAACCGGGTCCAAAGCATGCTCGGCATCGATGAAGGCGGCAATACCGCCGTTCTTCTGAGCCTCCGCAATCATGTGCAGGGTAACGGTGGTTTTACCGGAAGATTCCGGGCCGTAGATTTCGATAATACGGCCACGCGGAACACCGCCAATGCCTAAGGCGATATCCAGCGGCAGAATGCCCGTGGGGATAACTTCCACATTCATCCGGGCCTGGGCGTCTCCGAGCCGCATAATAGAGCCCTTGCCAAAGTCCTTTTCAATTTTCTTCAGGGCACTGGCCAGAGCTTCTTTTTTGCTGTCGAGCTCTGTTTTGCGCTCTACTTTGTCTTTCTTGTCTGCTGCCATTTAATCCGCTTCCTTTCTGTCTGTATAAATCAATTACATTATAACTCTTATACTAAAGTTTTGACAATAGTCCTCTGTAAAAGAACAGGGACTGCCTGACACAGCCCCTGCTATCTCACCTTATTAACTTACTTCATGCGGTTGATGGTGAAACGGCCGCTCTCTACTTCCTTGCGGTGACAGTGAGGGCATTCATTTTCAATGAGGCCCGTATAGCCACAGACCGGGTCACGGTCTACAGGGTGGTTGATGGAGAAGTAGCCCATATCGGCATCATGCATGGCCCGTACCAGACGTTCAAAGGCTTTGACATTCTTCGTGGGGTCGCCATCCATTTCGATGTAGGCGATATGACCGGCATTTTCCAGCGCATGATACGGCGCCTCAATGCGAATCTTGTCGATGGCCTTAATCTTGTAATAGACCGGCACATGGGAGCTGTTGGTCATATAGCCTCTGTCGGTTACACCTTCGATAACACCGTACTTCTTGCGGTTGGAACGCTGGAACTGACCGGCCGTAGACTCAGCCGGCGTACCAAAGCAGGACCAGTTCATATGCTCTTCCTCGGTGTATTTATCCGTAGCCTCGCGCAGATGGCCGACAATCTTAAGTCCGAGCTGCTGGGCCTCTTCACTTTCGCCGTGGTGCTTGCCGATAAGCGCCTTAAGACACTCAGCCAGACCGCAGAAACCAATAGAGAAGGACGCATGTTTCAGCACGTCCTTAATGCTGTCGTCAGCCCGCAGCTTTTCGCTGTCCATCCACACGCCCTGTCCCATGAGGAACGGGTAGTTGTATACATGCTTTTCCTGAATAACGGCCAGGCGTGCCAGGATATAGTCATGGCTGATTTTGATGTACTTGTCAAACAGCTGCCAGAACTTGTCCATATCGCCCTTGGCCTCTAACGCCAGCTTGGGCAGGTTGATGGTCGTAAAGGCAAAGTTGCCGCGGCTGCCGGATTCCTCTGGGCCGTTTACATTGCTCATAACTCTGGTACGGCAGCCCATGGTCGCCACGACAGAGTTGTAGTCTCCGGGCTTGTAGTACTGCAGGTTGTACGGAGCATCAATGTTCACAAAGTTGGGGAACAGACGCTTGGCGCTGACCTGACAGGCCTTCTGGAACAGGTCATAGTTGGGGTCCCCGGGATTATAATTGACCCCGGACTTCAGCTGGAACACGGAAATGGGGAAAATCGGTGTTTCGCCGTTGCCCAGACCGGACATAATCGCGTTCAGCACCTCACGGATGGCCAGCCGCCCTTCCGGCGAAGTATCCATACCGTAGTTCAGCGAGCTGAACGGCACCTGCGCACCAGCACGGCTATGGAGGGTATTGAAGTTATGAATCATTGCCTCCATGGCCTGATGAGTTTCCTCAACGACATCAGCGCAGGACAAGCGGTAAACATTGCGAGCCAGACGGCCGGCCTCCGTGATGGGCAGCTGATAGGTGTCAGCCAGCACCTTTTCCAAAGCAGCCTTAATCGCAGCTGTGGATTCTACAGCCCGGGCGTCATCACTGTTTTCCGTATAACTGCAGGCGTCAAAGTCCATAGCCGACTTGAATACAGCCTTGAATTCCTGCTCCGTCCCGAAGTCACGGTCATCAAACTGATACATCAAAGCCTTGTGCGCCTCAGAAATAACCGCCTTATGGAAGGACTTGCGCACGCCGTCAGCCATGGCATAGTCAAAAGCATTGATGGACTGGCCGCCAAACATATCGTTCTGATTGGACTGAATGGCAATAGCTGCCAGGGACGCATAGGAACGAATGGAATTCGGCTCACGCAGGAAACCATGCCCCGTGGAAAAACCGCCCCTAAAGAGTTTTAAGAGGTCAATCTGACAGCAGTTGAAAGTGATAAGGGAAAAATCCTTATCATGGATATGAATCCAGTTTTCCTTGTCAGCCTCGCGGAATTCGTCGGTAAGCACATAGTTATCCACGAAGTGCTTGGCCCCTTCGGCACCGAGTTTCAGCATGATACCCATGGAGGCATCGGTGTTGATATTGGCATTGTCGCGCTTGGAGTCCACATCCACAGCGTCAGCAAAGAAAATATCCCGATAGGACGACATGAGATGTTTCTGTGCCGTACGGCGTTCGGCGTGTTTCTGACGATAAGTGATGTATTTCTTGGCAATATCGTAGAAATCATATTTCATGAGTTCCTGTTCTACGACGTCCTGTATTTCTTCTACACTGACATTTTCCCGGTCCTGAATATCCCATTCCACCTGACTGGTGACTTCGTCGATATCCTTCGGTGTCATTTTTTTGCCGCTGTCATTGTTGGCACCAACAATGGCGTTGTAAATCTTTTCACGGTTATATGGCACAGTATGGCCAGAACGCTTTGTCACAGTTTTTAAATTCATGCTGCTTATGGATATCACCATATATGTGATATCTCATCACGCCTCCCTCTATATGTAGTATGTGTTAATTCCCATAACGGTATATATTGTAGCAAATAACGCCCTCTTGCGCAATGACCAAAATCATCACTGGTCTTATTTTCTCACCCAAAAAACGGCAGAATCCCTTTGATTCTGCCGTTTCTGCTATCAGTAAATTATTTTTTGCCCGTCAGTTCCTGTTTGTCATTGCATTCCTGCAATATGTCCATCAGCTTGTAGAGCAGTCTGTACAGCTCTTTGGCCTCGTCCTCCGGGAATGCCGAGAGTTCACTGGCCATAGCCTGTGGAATCTTAGCTGCCGCCCGTTTTAACTTGCGGCCTTCTTCGGTAATGCAGGCAATAACCACGCGTTCGTCCTGCGTAGAACGTTCACGCTTTAAATAACCACGGCTTTCCAGCTTTTTGAGCAATGGCGTGAGCGTGCCCGAATCCAAATGGAGTTTCTTACCTAAATCACGTACACTGACACGTCCTTCTTCCCAAAGGACCATCATGGAAATGTACTGTGTGTAGGTCAATCCCAAAGTTTCCAAATATGGACGATATGCCTTCACTACATCCCTAGCGCAGGCATACAAGGGAAAACAGAGTTGATTTTCCAGACGCAATGAATCTTTCTTGTCCATAAAATAACCCCCACTTCTAAAATTTTTCACAATTATATCTTACGCCTCTATTGCCTTAAAAGTCAAGGACTCAGGCCGTTTGCGACAAATTTTTGTCAACATATTCATATTTTTGCGTTTACCTGCTATTTAACTTCCCGACCGCCGCACAATTGACGTGACCGCTTATTTCGTGTAGAATTGTCGGTGTGTTTTTTAATATATATAAAGGAAGAATGTTTATGCTTATGAATACCGCACAGCAAGACGCTTTGATTCGTCGTTTAGCAGCTGCCGCCAGCTACTTTTGCTGTCTGATTGCCTTTTATATCGACATTGGCCAGGATATGGGCGCCAAGTACTTTATGCCCATTCTGCTGCCCGTCATCACCGCCCTGGTGCTTATGCAGTATGCCACCCGGCTGTCCATCTTCTGCCGCGCGGCCCTGCCAAATCTCATCACGAGTCTGGGCTGGAGCATGACCTTTCCTTTGCTTTATACCTGGACCTATAACACGGGCTGGTATCAATCCAAAATCTGTTTTGATTTCGTGGTTGGTGTCGCCGCGTTCATTCTCATGATGAGTCTGGAAAGCGTGCTGGCCCGTCTGGGACATATAAAAATCAGTTCCCTGTTCATGGCTCTCCTGAATTTTGCCGGGCTGGCTATTCCGTTTATCCAGTGGGTTTATTACTGCCTCTTTTGGCACTGCCTGACACCGGCCTCCCTGATGGCTTTGTACCTGACTAATTACAACGAAAGCATTGATTTCATTCAGTCCAATCTGGGCGTTTTGCCCACGCTGCTTATCCTTGCCGGTTTTGGCCTTTTCATTTATCTCTGCTATCGGGCCCATCTCCACTTTGCGCGGCTCACTATTGATGAGGACGCCAGTGCCGCCCGGCTTACCACGCTTGGCCTGCTGGTATTCTGCTCACTTTGGGCGCACAGCTTTTACCTGCCCCAGACCTCTTTTGCCGAGCTCTGGAATGATGTGACCACCTATGTGGAGCAGACACAGGAATACAGCACCGGCCATGACGAGCGCTTTGACAGTCTGATAATAGACGACCGCAACACTCTGGCGGCCAAAGCCCCGGGTACGGTCATCGTCATCATCGGTGAATCGGCCTCCCGTAACTACATGCAGGCCTATACCCCATCTTTCCCGTATGCTGATACGCCCTGGCTCAGCGAAAAGCTCAGCAGTGGCGAACCTGGCTTTATCAATTTTACCAACGCCTATTCGTCCTGGTCCCAGACCGTGCCTGTACTGCAGCGGGCCTTGACCGAACAGAGCCAGTATAACGGCAAGGAATTCTTTGAGTCCGCCTCCATTGTGGACGTCGCCAAGAAATCCGGCTATGAAACCTGGTGGTTCAGCAATCAGGGCCGTTACGGTCAGTATGACAGTGCTATCACACTCGTAGCCAAGACTGCCGACCACGCGGCCTGGACCGATGATTCCTACACATTCTCGGATAAATATGACGAGTCACTGCTCCCCTATCTGTCCCAGCTTGACCCGTCCAAAAACAATTTTGTCGTGCTGCATATCATGGGCAGCCATATCTACTACAACAACCGCTATCCCGGTACGTTTAACAAGTTCCAGACCACAGAAGAAGATTCTTCTGCCACTTCTACGCCTTCCTATGCCAACAGTATCCTCTACACGGATTATGTTGTCAGCCAGATTTTTGACTACGCCCAGAAACATTTGAACCTGCAGGCAATGGTCTACTTCTCCGACCACGGGGAAAATCTGGAGATTTCCCATAATCCCGACGTGTTCAGCTTTGACATGGTGCGTATCCCGTTTTGGATGTACCTGTCACCTGCGTACCACGAGGCCATGCCGCGCCATACGCAGGCGCTCTACGACCATCAGCACCGCTACTTCACCAACGATATGCTCTACGATACCATCTGCGGTCTGCTGAATGCTCCCTCCAGCCGTTACAATCCTGAGCAGGACTTTGCCAGTTTCACCTACAGTTTCACGCGCAATGACCTGACTACCATGCTGGGGCAGCGCAAGCTCACCGAGGACGCCGACGGCGGCCCGGAAGAATAATTGCACAAAAATAGGAACGACCTGCCAAAGTCGTTCCTATTTTTTAATTATCGTATTTTCGTTCACTGCTCCGGGGATGGAATAAATGCCAGCCATAATGCAGGGCCCCAAACCGCAGGCCGATGACCAGCACAAAACACACCCAGGCCATGGTAACCGTATCAGCTACATTCTGCAGCAGACAGGCAAAAACCGCTCCCACCAGCGAGGCCGTCGCATAGATATCCTTGTAGAGCACCGCCGGCATACGGTTGGCCATCAAGTCGCGCAGAATACCGCCGCCCACCGCGGTAATCACGCCCAGCAGCACCGGCAGCACGTAGGGATTGCCGGCATGGCAGGCCAGTCCGGTCAGCATGCCCGTAATGGTAAAAGCGGCCAGCCCCACCGTATCAAACATATTATACAGCCACAGCAGGAACGCTTTATTCGGCGCAGCATAGGGCCAAAAGCTATACGCCAGCGACACAATAATAGCGGTGACTATCGCCAGCATAAAATCCGTGACATTGCATAACGCTACCGGCGGCGTAATGCCTGCCAGCACATCACGCACCATGCCGCCGCCCACAGCTGTCAGCGAGGCCAGTACGATAATGCCAAAGATATCCATCCGCCGGTGTATGGCCACCATGGCTCCCGATATTGCAAAGGCAATAGTCCCCATGATATCAAAGATAACCCAAGTCAAACTATCCATAAAAATATAAACTCATTTCTCCTTGCCAAACCATAGCCAGAACAGCACCGGGAAAATCAAAAATTCCAGGGCAAAAATCAAGGCAAACAGGCCATTGATAAAATCCCAGCTCAGGAGGGTTCCTTCCCATCTGACAGCCGGCGGTCCATGAAATTTTTCCGGCACAAAACCGCCCACCACCCGGGGGCCGCTGCCACTGTCAGCCGCAGCTACCACGGCGGCAGGTTGTTCTTCCTGATAACTGCTGTCCTGCGCCCACATAGTCCATATCAAGCAGCTTACCGTCAGCAACAGCACAAATACCGCCAGTAATGTCAGTTTTTTATCACTATGCCTGGGCATATTATCTTTGTGTTGTGCCATGGCTATCCCTCTTCACCCCAAAATACAAATTTGCAATAATTCTAATCTACATCTAATATTACTTTAACCTTTATAAGGAAGTTTGTCAATTCTAACCCCCAACGCACATTATCTTCTTTCGCCAGGCAAGCCCAAGGTTGAAATCCCGTGGGCTTTCTGCTAAATTGAAAGCATGACATTTTCAGGGAGGCCGAATTATGCAGGTTACGGGAATTATCGCTGAGTACAATCCATTTCATAACGGACATCTTTACCAGATAAATAAAATCCGCACGCAAAGTGACGCACGGATTATCGCCGTCATGAGCGGCAGTTTTACTCAGCGCGGAGAGGCTACACTGCTCGATAAGTGGCAAAGGGCCCAGCTGGCTGTGCTCTGCGGCTGTGACCTCGTCTTGGAACTGCCTTTTGTCTTTGCCTGCCGCAGTGCGCAGGATTTCGCCCGTGGCGGTGTCACCCTGCTTTCCCGGCTGGGCATTGTAGACACGCTGGCCTTCGGTGCCGAACATAATGATATAACGGCTTTGACTGAGCTGGCCGCAGAGCTTGACAAACCAGCCGTACAGGCCAGGCTCCATCAGGCTGTCGGCCAGGGGCGTTCCTATGCCCAGGCCATTACGGATATATTGGGAACTGACAATGATACAACCTGCATTCTCCACCAGCCCAACAATATTTTGGCTTTGGAATACCTGCGCAGCCTGCAGCTGCTGTCCTCGCCCTTAAAGCCCCTGCTCATTGCCCGGCAGGGCGCAGGCTACCATGAGCCAAAACTGGCAGGAACGCTTGCCAGTGCCACGGCAATCCGCCGTCACCTCTACAACAGCAGCGCCGTGGATGAATTGCAGCCTTCTCTGCCGCCAGCCGTCTGGGAAATACTTCGTAATATAACTGTAACCGAACTGCCCCAAATGAACCGCCTGCTGCTCCCGCTAAAAACAAAACTATTGACCAGTCAAATAGCAGACCTGCAGGCCTGCTATGGTGTCAACGAAGGATTGGAAAACCGCATTTGCGACTGTGCCCGTCAGGCTGCTGACTGGACCAGCCTGATAAAGGCTGTCACCACCAAGCGCTATCCCTCCAGCCGCATTGCCCGGACGCTTATGTACCTGCTGCTGGGCCTGAGCTCTGCCGAAATGGCCGCATTTACCAGCCACGGCCCCTTATACGCCCGTCTGCTGGCCGCCAGCCCCCGGGGGAAGGAACTGCTGCACAGTATCAAAATACATAGCAGTATTCCCCTGCTGACAAAAACCAGCCAGTACCTGACAAGTCAAAAACGCTGTCAAAATCCGGCTGACCTCCCGCCACTGGCCGCCATGCTGCGCTATGACACCCTCGCCACCGACCTGCGCGCCCTCACCTGCCCAGCCGGTACTGCGCGCAATGACTTCCAACAGTCACCACTATTTCTCGCATAAACAACCAGCAAAGGCCCTGAGCAGTCAGCAAAATACTGACTGCTCAGGGCCTTTAAGTTAGCAAAAATATTGTCACCGCTTAAATAAACTCTGCCTTGTCGGTATATTCCAGTCCCAGGGCGTCTGCCACCGGGCGGTTTACCAGTTTCCCGGCAACGGTATTCAAGCCCTCTGCCAGGCCAGCATCTTCCTGACAGGCTGCTTTCCAGCCCTTGCCTGCAATGTGCAGGGCATAGGGCAAAGTCGCATTTGTCAGAGCCAGGGTAGATGTTCTGGAAACAGCGCCGGGGATATTGGCTACGGAATAATGAACGACACCATGTTTGGTAAAGGTCGGATTATCATGCGTCGTCACCCGGTCACAGGTGGCAATACTGCCGCCCTGGTCTATAGCCACATCGACGATAACAGAACCCTTGCGCATGGTCTTGACCATATCCTCCGTCACGAGCTGCGGCGTCTTGGCACCAGGTACCAGCACAGCGCCAATGAGCAAGTCTGCTTTCGCTACCCATTCCGCAATATTGTAGCTGTTCGACATAACGGTGGCTACACGTCCACAAAAGACATCGTCCAAATAGCGCAGGCGGTCAATGGACAGGTCAATCATCGTCACTCTGGCCCCGAGCCCCACAGCTACCTTAGCCGCATTGGTGCCAACGACACCACCGCCGATGATTACCACCTGCCCCGGTGCTACACCACTGACGCCGCCTAAGAGAACACCAGCACCGCCATAACTGCTCTCCAGGAACTGGGCACCAATTTGTACAGACATACGCCCGGCAATTTCACTCATAGGTGCCAGCAGGGGAAGAGACCTGCCGTCCCTGCCCACGACCGTTTCATAGGCAATACCCGTCACTTTATGCTTAAGCAAAGCTGCCGTAAGTTCCGGCTCCGGTGCCAAATGCAGGTAGGTAAACAGAATCTGTCCTTCATGGAAGAGGTCATATTCCTCTGCCAAAGGTTCCTTAACCTTGATAATCATATCGGAGTCAGCAAACAGCTTTGCTTTATCGGCTACGATAGCAGCTCCGACAGCAGTATAATCGTCATCAGTAAAACCGCTGCCCAGACCGCCACCCTGTTCAATGAAAACCTTATGTCCGGCTTTCACCAGCGCCTCCGCCCCCGCAGGCGTAAGTCCAATACGGTTCTCATTGTTTTTGATTTCCTTGGGTACACCAATCAACATGATATCGCCTCCATAAAGTGACAACATTAAATCGACATTGGTTTTCCTAAATAATTCTTCGCTGCATATTTGTTTTCCTTCCCCAATCATTTAATATCTGCAAATAAAATGCTATTACTGCTTTATAAATTACAGTTTGATGGTCAGTGCGTGCTTACTTTTATTTGTTACAGTTCAGTCGGGTGGAGGTGGTAATACTTTTCGCTGTTGCACTAAATGTCCCACCAGCAGACGACTGGGCTTTTTAGCGGCCTTGCGCCGGGCAGGCCAGCGGCGCGATTATTCATCGTAGTATCCAGGGAATGTTGTTTGTGGGCCAGTCCTCACTGCGTTCGGACAGTCGTTCCACTGCGAAAAGCATCACCACCTCCACCCTAAGCGATGTCCGTTTAAAAGGATTCTTTCGCAGTGACATGGAGCAGGCACATCGATGTTCTTGTAACGGGAGCAACGGGTTCGTGGCAATTGTACAGGCCGTTTCTGGGGGCGAACGGGGGAGTGATTTTTATGCGGGGAGCGACCGCCTGAGCGCAGCGAAGGCCGGCACACTGTAGGCATTAACTAAGCAACTACGCTGAAAGGAGCGCCGTTGGCCTGCCCGGCGCAGGTTACTGGACAGCGATTTTTCACGAGGTGTGTCGTTCAGCGGAGGCAGAAAAATTACTCCCCCGTGAACCCCAGGCACGTATGAACGGGATACTTTTAAGAACTCTTTGACAGTCAAACTGTAATTTACAAAAAAGTTCCGTTGACAAGAAAATGTCAACGGAACTTTTATCTGCATTTATTCAGCGATTTATCGCCAAATCCTTATCTTCTTTTTTCTCCTGCTGCGGGCCGCGTTCTTTGGCTACGGCGAGCATGAGTTTCAAGCGGTTCAGCTGATTAACTTCACTCGAACCGGCATCGCAGTCAATAGCTGTGATGTTTGCCCCCTTGTAGGCATTTCTGAGTTCATGCATAACGCCCTTGCCGGTAATATGGTTTGGCAGACAGCCAAAGGGCTGCAGACATACCACATTGGGCACACCGGAGTCGATGAGTTTCACCATTTCACCAGTGAGGAACCAGCCTTCGCCAGCCATATTCCCCAGGCTCACATGCCGGGACGCCAGCTGTGCTGTCTGGTAAATAGAATGCGGTGGCTGGAAGTGACGGCTGTCCGCCAGTGCTTTTTTCATCGGCCGGCGGAAGAACTCAATCATCTTGATAAACATCTTGCCGAAGAACTCATCCCGATAAGACCCGGCCAGCAAATCATGTCTGGCAATGGGGTCATAGGCCGAGTACAGGAAGAAATCCACAAAGTCCGGCATAACCACTTCGGCGCCTTCGTCCATCAGTACCTTTTCGATATGATTGTTGGCCACCGGGTGATATTTAACGAGAATTTCCCCGACAATACCCACCTTTGGTTTCCACAGATTTTCATCCACCGGCAAGTTGTCAAATTCCTTGACCATCGCTTTGATATTACGCTGGAAACGGAAGTAATTCCCCTTGACCAGTTCCTCCTTGGCCCGTTCCATCCACTTGTTAAAGAGCGCTTTGGTCGAGCCTTTGGTGATTTCATAAGGCATGGTACGGTTGCGGACATTCATCAGCGTATCACCATAAACCGCAGCCTTGATGGCATCAACAAGCATGTTTCTTCCCATGTGGAAGGAATCTGTTTCCTCCTTCAGACCATGCACCGCAAAAACCGGCACCTGCGGGAATCCAGCGTGTTTCAACGCCTGACGCAGCACGCTCAGATAGTTGGTGGCGCGGCAGGCACCACAAGTCTGGAACAGCATAATGCTGGTATGGTCGGGGTCGCACAGACCGTCCTTTAAAGCGGAAATAAGCTGGCCGATAACCACAATGGCCGGATAGCACATATCATTATGTACATACCGCAGGCCGGTATCAATGGCCTTCTTGTCCGGCATAGGCGGAATTACAGCGCGCAGGCCGTGCTTGTTAAGTACTGTCTTAAAGAGCTCAAAATGTATGGGCGCCATCTGCGGTGCCAACACCGTATGCGTCTTTTTGCAGTCCTCCGTAAAGTGCGGCCGCTCGATTTCCGCAACTTCCCGATACGGGAAGGGCTTTTTCCGGGCCAGCGCTGCCATCAGCGAGCGCAGGCGGATTCTGGCCGCGCCGAGATTGGACACTTCGTCCAGCTTAATCATGGTGTAAATACGCTGGTGACGTTCCAGAATGTCCTTGACCTGCTCGGTGGTCAGGGCGTCCAGACCGCAGCCGAAGGAGCTGAACTGAATCAGGGTGAGATTCGGATGTTCGGCCACAAACTGCGCGGCATGATACAACCGGGCATGATAGCTCCACTGATTGACCACTTTTAGTTTCCGTGACTTAACCGGCAGATGATAAACCGCGTCCTCGGAAAGAATCGGCAGTTTGTAGGACTGAATCATCTCAGGAATACCATGATTGATTTCCGGGTCCACATGATATGGTCTGCCGACCAGCAGGATGGCCTGCTCCCCGGTCGTTTCTATACGCTCCAGGATTCTCCGGCCGTAAGCACGCACATCTTCACGATAATGCTCGATTTCAATATAGGCCGCTTCCACGGCAGCAGAGATTTCCTGTCTGCTAATGCCTTCCTTCTTCCCCATTTCCTCAAACAGGCGCTGTGTCAGGCCTTTTTTGTCATGAATAGGCAGGAAGGGCTGAATAAAGTCGATATCCTGTTCACGCAGAACGTCCATATTGCCACGAATATTTTCCGCATAGGACGCCACAATGGGGCAGTTGAAATGGTTATCCGACTCATTAACCGTGTCCTCCATATTGTAAGGAGCGCAGGGGTAGAAAATCTTTTTTACGCCCTTTTCCACCAGGTCCATGATATGACCATGCGTAATCTTGGCCGGATAACACAAGGAGTCCGAGGGCACGGTAGCCATTCCCTTATAGTACATCTTAGCGCTGGATTTGCCCGACAGCTCCACCCGATAGCCTAAGAAGGTCAGGAAGGTAAACCAGAAGGGATAATCCTCGTACATATTCAGTACCCGGGGGATACCGATAGTGCCACGGCTGGGATGTTCCAGGGGCCGGTAATATTTAAACACACGCTTGTATTTATAAGCGTAGATATTCGGTGTTTCCTCTTCCGTCTGCCTGCTGCCGCCAATGCCCCGTTCGCAGCGGTTGCCGGTGAAGTACTTGCCGCCATCGGGGAATTTCTGCATGGTGATAAGGCAGCTGTTGCCGCAGCCCTTGCAGCGGTAGGAACTGGTCTCCACCTTGAAGTCTGCGAGTTTATCTGCCGGCAGCAGCTCAGATTTCTCCTGACCGCTTTCCAGCGCCAGAATGGCCGCACCGTAAGCGCCCATCAGGCCGGCGATATCGGGCCGTATAACCTCCCGGTCGAGCAGCTTTTCCAGGCAGCGCAGCACAGCGTCATTATAGAATGTACCGCCCTGTACGACAATATGGTCACCCAGCTCACGTACATCTTTGAGCTGCATAACCTTGAACAGGGCGTTCTTGATGACCGAGAACGCGATACCGGCGGAAATATCCGCTACTTCAGCGCCTTCTTTTTGTGCCTGTTTGACCTTGGAATTCATGAACACCGTACAACGTGTGCCCAAATCCACGGGTGCCTTGGAGGTCAATGCTTTCTGCGCAAATTCCGCCGGCGTCATCGACAGGCCTTCGGCAAAGTTCTGGATAAAGGAGCCGCAGCCGGCCGAGCAGGCCTCATTCAAAGTGATATTGCCGATACTGCCGTCTTTGACAAAGAAACACTTCATGTCCTGACCGCCAATATCCAGTACAAAGGTCACTTCCGGGCAGAATTCCTGCGCTGCCCGCAAATGCGCAAAGGTTTCTACCTCACCGCCATCGGCATGCAGAGCCGCCTTGACAATGGCTTCACCATAGCCCGTGGTCATGGTGCTGGCAATGTAAGTATTTGCAGGCATCGCCTGATAGAGTGCCTGTATCTCCTTGACTACCGTAGTCAGCGGCGAACCCTGATTACTGCCATAGGATGTATAGAGTATTTCCTTGTCCCGGCCGATGGCCGTTATCTTCGTGGTAGTGGAACCGGCATCTATGCCCACGTACAAGGGGCCTTGATAGGTGCTAAGCTCACCACGCTTAACCCTGTCCTTGTCATGCCGTTCCTTAAATTCCCGATATTCTGTCTCATCGGCAAAAAGCGTAAAGTCCGCTTTACGCGTTTCGCTGGCTGCGGCTGATTTGGCCTCAGCAATACCCTGTTCGAGTCTGGCCACATCGATGACTTGCGCCTCTTCCGACAACGCCGCCCCCATGGCCACAAAGTAATTGCCGTAATCGACATTTACCACATGTTCTGCGTCGAGGTTCAACGTCTTGATGAACCGCTGGCGCAGTGCCGGCAGGAAGTGCAGCGGGCCGCCCAAAAAGGCTACATGTCCATCAATGGGACGCCCCTGTGCCAGGTTGCCAATGGTTTGATTGACGACTGCCTGGAAAATTGACAGCGCGATATCAGCTTTTGCGGCCCCGTCATTCATCAGAGCCTGAATGTCCGTTTTGGCAAACACACCACACCGGGAGGCAATAGTATAAATCTGCTGGCCCTTTTCTGCCAGAGCATTAAGGCCGGCAGCATCTGTGGACAGCAGGGAGGCCATGTGGTCGATAAAGGAGCCAGTACCGCCGGCACAAACCCCATTCATGCGCTGCTCCGGCGCTTCGCCAAAATAAGTTATTTTGGCATCCTCGCCGCCGAGTTCCACAACAGTATCGGTTTGCGGAATGAGATTCTTTACCGCTGCTGCACACGCGATAACCTCCTGCACAAACGGCAGGCCGATACGCTGGGCAATACCCATGCCAGCAGACCCGGTCAGGGCAAAGGTGAATTTACGCTCACCCACAATAGATTTTAACTGGGTAAGATTTTCCTGCAGGGCACTGCCGATTTCCGAGAAATGGCGCGCGTAGTTTTTATACAGGATGTTCTTTTCATGGTCCAGAACAACCAGCTTGATGGTCGTAGAGCCCACATCTATACCCACATTTAAAAGGGACTTCATTGTTTCACCACCTGAAATGTTTCCAAATAAACCTTTTACAGGTTCCTTACATATTTTACTCGATTCAAAGATTAGGCGCAAGTTAAATTGTCACAATTGTCCCCTTTCGGCATTGCCAGTCAGTACTCAACCTTATACAAATAAAGGCCGCAGGCTGGCGCAGTCGCACTGGCCTGCTGTCTGTCCAGACTGGCCAGAATCTGGCCAAAGCGCTCCACACTTATGCGCCCCAGCCCCACATTAGCCACGGTGCCGATAATATTACGCACCATGTGGTAGAGAAAGCCATTGCCATACAGGGTAAACTCCAGTATATCCCCGGGGCATTCTTCGACTTTAGCCTCATAAATGGTGCGTATGGGGCTCATCGGTGCGCCGCCGGCCGCCCGAAACGCGCTAAAATCATGCTCCCCTTCGAGCAGGTGCAATGCCGCCTGCATCCGGGCTGTGTCCAAAGGGCGGCGTTCATACCAGGCATAACGGGCCGTCAGGGGATTAGGCGTCTCTCCCTGCTGAATGCGGTAAATATAGGTTTTGGCCTTGGCACTGTGCCGGGCACTGAAGTCCCCAGCCGCCTCCCAGGCCTCCTTCACCGTAATATCCGGCGGCAGCAGGCTGTTGACTGCCTGGGCAACTCTCTCTATGGGAATCCGCCCATTGGTAAAGAAATTCACCACCTGCCCGTAGGCATGCACCCCGGCGTCTGTGCGGCCGGAGGCGGCCAGTTCAATGCTGTCGCCAAACACCATGGCCAGTTTTTCCTCCAGCACGTTTTGCACAGCTGTAATCGGCGGCGACTGCCGCTGAAAGCCATGATAGGCCGTGCCATCATAAGCTACCGTCAGGGCAACATTGCGCCGCCGTGCTTTCATTTCTGCTTTATGCTCTGGTTTCATATATAAAGGCTGACTCCCATCACCATACTAAATACCACAAAGGCTGCCATGGCCCAGTAATCCACACGTCTGATCCGCAATTCCTTCATCCGGGTACGTCCCTGACCGCCACGATAACACCGGGCCTCCATGGCCAGGGCCAGTTCATCAGCCCGGCGGAAAGCCGACAAAAACAGGGGCACGAGAATCGGCACCATGTTTTTCAACCGTTTCAGAATATTACCGGTCGTAAAGTCAGCGCCCCGTGATTGCTGCGCTTTCATGATTTTGTCCGTTTCGCTGATAAGCGTAGGGATAAACCGCAGGGCGATGGTCATCATCATCGCCAGTTCATGCGCCGGCAGGCCGACACGTTTACCGGGAGCCAGCAGGCTCTCCAGGGCGTCTGTCAGCTGCAGGGGACTGGTCGTAAAGGTCAGCAGGGTGGACAGCAGTATCAGCAGCAGCAGGCGCAGGCTGATCAGCGTCCCCTGCACCACACCTTCCTGCGTGATTGCAAAATACCACACACGTGCCAGTTCCTGTCCAGGATGACTGAATAAATGAATGACAAACGTAAATATGACAATCCACCACAACGGCTTTAAAGAACGCAGCACGAGCCGCACCGGCACGCCGGACAGAAAAATAAGCAACCCTGTCACCACGGTTATAAAAGCATAGGCCGGGCCACTGGTGAAAACAAAGACTTCTATAAGCATTAACAACAGCAGTACCAGCTTAACCCGGGCGTCAAGCCTGTGCAGGACAGAATCGCCCGGGAAATACTGACCCAGCATAATATTATTTAACATGAAAAACCTCCAACAGGGACTGCAGCCCCTCTTCCGGTGTCAGTACATGAGCATTGACGGGCAGGCCGGCAGCAGACAGCCGCTGCATCATGACAGCAATCTGCGGCGGCCGCAGTCCAGCCTGTCTTAATAAGTTGTCCTGGGCAAAAACTTCCCGGGGCGTTCCCTGTGCAGCCACTTTCCCCTGCGCCATAATAATGACATTATCCGCCAATTTCGCGATGTCCTCCATGCTATGGGAAACCATCACTATGGTCATGTTCTGCTCCTTGTGCAGCCGTTTAATCTGCTGCAGCAGTTCCTCCCGGCCGGACGGGTCCAGACCGGCCGCCGGTTCATCGAGTACAAGATACTTAGGCCTCATGGCCAGCACGCCGGCAATGGCTGCCCGGCGCATTTGGCCGCCGCTGAGTGAAAACGGCGAGCGGTCATGATATGTATCATAATCAAGACCGACAATGCCCATAGCCTCCCGGACGCGCTGGTCTATTTCTTCTGCGGATAATTCCTGATTAGCCGGACCAAAGGCGATATCCGCTGCTATAGTTTCCTCAAACAGCTGGTTTTCCGCATACTGAAAGACCATGCCCACCTGCTGACGGGCTTTTTGCGCCTGCTGACGCCCCGTCTTGCTCCTGTCACCGATATTCACGCCATCCACCAGCACTTCACCGCTTGTGGGCGTAATGAGGCCGTTTAAGTGCTGTACCAGCGTGGATTTTCCCGAGCCGGTATGTCCGGCGATAGCCGTAAAACTCCCCTCCGGAATGGTAAGGCTTACATCGGCCAGCGCCACCCGTTCAAAGGGTGTTTTGGGCATATATACATAAGTTACGTTTTTTACTTCAATGGACATAAGCTGCCTCCAGCGCTGTTACCAAATCATCTTCCGTCAGTATATCCTGCGGCAAATTAAGCCCATGCTGCCGCAGTTTCCAGGCCAGTTCTACAGCTAAGGGCACAGCGAGTCCCAATTTGCGCAAGGGTTCGGCCTTGGCAAACACCTGTTGCGGCGTCCCCGTCTGCACTATATGCCCGGCCTGCATGACAAAAACTTTATCTGCCTGGGCCGCCTCGTCCATGAAATGGGTGATACAAATAACCGTCAGCCCCTTTTCCTCATGCAGGCGCTGCACGGCCGCCATGACCTCCTGACGGCCTTCAGGGTCCAGCATCGCGGTAGCCTCGTCCAAAATCAGGCATTTCGTATTCATGGCCAAAGCCCCGGCAATGGCCACCCGCTGTTTTTGACCGCCTGAGAGCAAATGCGGGGCAAACTGACGGAAATCCTCCATGCCTACGGCAGCCAAAGCGCGGCTCACCCGGCGGCGGATTTCCGCCGGTTTCATACCCAGATTTTCCGGCCCAAAAGCCACATCGTCCTCGACCAGCCCGGCAATGAGCTGATTATCAGGATTCTGAAAGACCATACCCACCTGCTGACGAATCTGCCATAATTCCTCAGCATTGGCTGTATTCAGCCCGGCCACCAGACATTGCCCCTTATCTGGCAGCAGGAGGCCGTTGATATGCCGGGCCAGCGTTGATTTCCCGGAACCATTGGCCCCGAGCACAGCGACAAACTCGCCTTCCTCCACCGTCAGGTTAACGTTATCAAGGGCGCATAATTCCTGCTCCGTCCCCCGATGATATATATGTGAAAGATTTTTTATCTCAATAAATGCCATTCCAAAACCTCTTATATTATTAAATACAAACAATCACATTATAACGCCGTTGCCCCAGTTTTGCCATAGGCAAAACTTCCTCTTGGCGTTGCAACGAGTCAGCAGCTATGCTCGCCGCCTGTTTTGATATTTGTTCCCCGCCTGATGAGGCGTGGGACATTTTTATTCCATAACTTAGAATAATAACCCCCTGACAGACTGCTTGCTTACAGCTGTCAGGGGTTCTTTCAGCACATATCTTTTTTCCACAAACCGTGCAGATTGCAATACTCAAATACAGCCACCGGTTCATCACCCTCGGCGAGTCTGAACACCGCCATCGGTTTATCCGCCGGTGTCAGATGCCGCATCAAGCCTCCCTGTTTCGTCTGCACATGAATCCACTCAATAAAATGCTCCGGTGTCATGGGATGCTCCACTGAACCTACCGTAACTTTCAGTACGCCGGCTGCCTGGTCGTATGCCACCACCGGTACGTGTTTTTCCTGAGCGGCGTCAGTAGTATTAGCCGTCAATTCCTGCATACCCTGGCCACAACACACCAGCTCGCCTTTGCCATCATGAATCAGGCCTATAAGGTTGCCACAAACATTACAACGATAAAATCTGCTTGCCATACCTTTCCCTCCATATTCATAATACACAAAACAATCTGCAGTTTTATTGTACAGGACAACCGTGAAAAAAACAAGGAAGCCAGCTCCCGGCAATAATAGCTCTATGCGTTTACCGGCAGGCGTGGTATGATAAAGGCAAATCATTTCAGGCGGTGATAACTTGTCCACAACAAATTCCTATTGCACAGGCTTTATGCCCAGCATTGACGAAAACTGCACGCATATTATCCTCGGCTCTATGCCCAGCGTGGCCTCTCTCGGTGCGAATCAATATTACGCTCATCCTCAGAACCGTTTTTGGCCGCTGATGGCCAAAATTCTGGAAAACACAGCCGCGCCAGCAGTCTATGAACAGCGACTAAAAATGCTGCTGCGCCATCACATTGCCCTATGGGATTCCATTGCCTCCTGCGAACGGAAAGGCAGCCTTGACTCAGCCATAAAAAACGAGCAGGGCAACGATTTTTCTGCCCTGCTTGCAAAATATCCACATATTCATACCATCTGTTTCAATGGCGGCAAATCCTGCCAATGCTTTAAGAAATACAATAAGGCACTTCTAGACCGGCCTGATATCCATTTCTATAAGCTGCCCTCCACCAGCCCGGCCAACGCCCGCTGGACATTCGAGCAACTGGAAGAGGCATGGAAGATTATATTGAAGCACGAATATAGCTCCACCTGACATACTTATGGATAACTGGTAAATCCCTCTCATTTCCGTAGCAGCTTTGGCATAACAGATAAAATCTTCTCCTTAATCTTTTCATGCAGATACACCGGATTTAGTTTCTTCTTGCTATATTGTAAATAAGTATCTGCCGTCTTATTTACTAATAACTGTGTGAAATACTGTTCCCAACTGAAATAAATCCTGCTGTCAATATATTTTTCTGGTTCCGCCAAAATATCCTGTACACTCCTGCTGTCTAATAACTCAGCCTGTAAAAGCATCCATTCAAAAGACTCCGGCAAGTATAGCACAACATTCTTATTCTGTCTGGACAAATGATAAAGTCTATTCATTTCTGCACCGAAAGCCGCACCATCGGCGATAACACATAGCATTCCAGCAGTTCTACCATACTTCTTCACACATTCATATATATTGGATTTTCCGGCAGCGCTTATACACTTCAGCCTCTTTTCTGCTGTTACAGCATGAAAAAAGTCATAACCGGAATTGGAATCCTCCACAATAAACATTTGCGGTGAAACCGTATTTACAATATTACTGCCATAAATACGGTACATTTCCTGAAACACTTTCCGGGTATCCTTATATTTACCAGATGAATGTATACCATATATTTCATCGACGCTATAAGGCAGGTTGTACAAATTTTCCCGGGTAATGAGCACATAGTAATTATCTGAATCTTTTATAGCCGAGGCAAATTCTTCGCTTTTGACAAAATGATTTCCCTCATCAATAAAAACTATACTCCCTTCAATACCGGATAGTACAGCCTGCCAGTTACGCCCTTCCAATACTACGCAGGGAACATCACAGATTACATCAATACCGCTGTCGCTGCCCAAATTCATGTTTTGCCGTACCATGTCCACCAAAGTTGTCTTCCCAGTGGCACTGCTCCCCATAATAATCGTTATATTGCGTTTTATGTCCAGCTCATAATGTAGTTTATTGTTTTGCACAACTATCCTGTGACGGCCAATCATACATAGTCACCTGCAACATTCACAAATTCTCTCATATTATGAACAACGGTTCCCGTATTTACAATCT
This sequence comes from Selenomonas sp. AE3005, assembly GCF_905233635.1. GTDB lineage: Bacteria > Bacillota > Negativicutes > Selenomonadales > Selenomonadaceae > Selenomonas_A. The sequence continues at coordinate 49,256 of NZ_CAJODG010000008.1, forward strand.
GAGCTTCAAAGCCGTTTTCCCCAAAATCCATGATATGGCGAAGATTTATCGTTAAATCTTTTTTTTGCGCGATTTGCAAAATCCACTTCGCGCAATTATCCCCACAAGCCGAGGCGTTGAAGATTCGTCCACTGTTATCATACGCCATGAGAATAAGTGTTTTTACCCCACCGGACAATTCTTTCAAAGATATTGGCCCCAAAACAGGACTCTGCACCAGATGCACATCCACAATCTCCGAATTGTCTACATCCTTCACCATTGCCTTAGTAAAGGGTGTCTTTAGCCATTCATCTTCATAACGGTTATCAAAATAAACAGGCGGATGATAAACCGCCTCAGCCATATCGCCTAAAAATATTTTCAGCATAGACTTCTAGCACCTCACTTTCCTACCATCATTGTAGCACAACAGACAAGACAAAAAAAGCCTTGGCAGTCTGTATCAAACTGCCAAGGCTTCTATTGCTTTAATTCTGTACCAAAATATCGACTGTGACACAAGCACCTAGGGAGTTATCAAGTCCAGCTCCCCAAATAATGTTACAATCAGTCGGTGCCGGTTCTGCCACCATTTCCGAAACCTCTAAAATTTCATACATACTCAAATTGTCCACACTGCCGTTTACATTGAGTATGATTTCATAATAAAAGCGCCAACATTAATTTGTATTTCTTATTGTTCCCCCCTCTCCTCCTTATATTTGTAATTCAAATAATTAATCGCGACTACAAGATTTGATACTTTAGCTTCAATAAAAAAAATATTGTGTAACGATCCATAAAGGGCCTTTATTAATTTAAGCCTTTTTTCTTCATCAGAAAGCGTTTCAAACTCCTTACTAGCTAATAATACATATTCTTTACTATTGTTTCCCTTCATTTCTTCCTCTTTCTTGAAGGCTATATTTCCTAGTTCTATAAGCAAATTATTTTTGTCAGGTTTAATTATTGCTGTATTAAGATAAAGTAAAACCCTTTGCCCATCATACTGATTATAGTTAAAATAATTATTGTTAAACAAATCAAACTCATTACTAATCATGCTATACTCATAATTTAATTCCTTATTCAGTTCTACACATAATGTAACCTTCTTTTGCAAATCGTCTAAATCGTAATCTTCTTTTTCTATTTTTTCAATAGAATCATAAAATCCTATACTTTCTTCTATCCTCTTAGAGATTTTATCACATCTATTAATCAATTCCTCATTTTTAGCAATTATGTACATATCAATATCTCCTTTTATTATCGACCTTAATTATTCATTTCCAGATTCATTTTGGTCTTTTTCCGTATTACCTTTTTTTATAAAATAGCCTACCATAACTACAATTATAAGCACAATATACCAATATTGAATAGCCAAGTTAAGTCCGTGTCCAATCAAAGTTCCTGCCAATCTTCCTATTATACCGCCTAACAAAGCAAAAACAACAAAATATCTAAAATACAAATTAAATGTCACACCAGGCCCCGAACTGATAATTGCCTTATCGCGCATATACCACCATGTACCTCCTATTCCTATGATAATAAAACCTAATGCGGTACATATTTGAGTTGCATTATGCACAATGTCCACTTTAATCCCCTCCCATCTATATAACTAACTACACCATTAATAAGTCTCCATAACTTACAATATTTTTATTAATATCTAAAGCTACAGATTTCAACATCGTGATTATCCTTCTCCATAACTAACCACTTTTTTATTGACATCCACATCTATAGAAAAAGGCACTTTTTTTGTATCTTGTCCATAAACTTGACTTTTACGAGTTATATTTCCATACAGTCTGTTAACTGGGACAACATTTCCATTATCTAGTTGAACTAGAGTACACCCTACATTATTATTTATCTCAGCCTTTTCTTCACCTTTATTTTTCATATACACCTTACCAACTTTTTTTAATTCTTCTGCCTCCTTTTTTGTTATAAACAAAGGTTTAAGCGTTGCATTCTCTGCCATCAAATTATAGGGGTAATATTTTCTATCAATATCACGTGGACCATCTTTCGTTAAATACAAAGCCTCCATCTCAATGCTATTTTCATCATTCGTATTTGCCCCGATTCTAACTTTCAAGTCATAATCTTCTTGTACAAATTTTTCCCCTTTTGTTCTCAAATGAATCAATGATGTTCTTTCTCTATTGCTAAATTTTGCATCACGTTGCTCCCATGATGAACCTAAACTCATCTTAATCTCACCGGGATTGTTTAACAAATTCAAATCTATCCCAGCCTTTTTCAAATATTTTGCTACCTTAGTCAAACTCTTTTCATCCAACTGCAACTCTTTAGCCACTGGAATAAGTTTATCTAACTCTTTTTTACTTACCGTTATCTCTGCTAACGGATCTTTTTTTACTTCAGGTTCAACTTCTTTTTGAGCGATAGGCGGTGCTTTCACATCTTCGGCATTCTGCTGTGCAGATTTATCATCACTACCACAGCCTAAAACAGCCAACAAAACCATCATCATCACTAACAATGCAGAAAATTTTTTCATTTTTATCCCCCATTTCCTAAAATAATAATCTATACGCGATAACATCTGATTTTTCTAACATCAATTAAAAAAAAAAAACGATTGTCAAGGAGAGTTAATAATTATAAACAGGATAGTCGGCATACAAAAAAGCCCTGACCTTTCGGTCAGGACTTTGCTTGCTGTAATCTTAAATTACACCAGCTCGATGATAACCATCGGAGCTGCGTCGCCGCGGCGTACGCCGAGTTTCAGGATACGGGTGTAGCCGCCCTGACGGTCTGCGTATTTTGCTGCGATTTCGTCGAACAGCTTTCTTACTACATCTTCATCAGCAAGGGATGCGATTGCCTTGCGGCGGGCACTCAGGTCACCGCGCTTTGCCAGCGTGATGAGCTGCTCTGCGAACTTGCGGAGCTCTTTTGCCTTTGCTTCCGTCGTTTCAATGCGTCCATATCTGAAGAAGGAAGTAAGAATGCTAGTGAACAGCGCCTTGCGGGCT
>NZ_CAJODG010000009.1 GCF_905233635.1 Selenomonas sp. AE3005
AAGTGGAGGGGGGGAAAAATAGATGGCAAACGAAATTAAAGTTGGTAAAAACGAATCAATCGATAGTGCTCTCCGCCGCTTCAAGCGTATGTCCCAGAAGGCTGGTACTCTGGCTGAAGTGAGAAAACGTGAACATTACGAGAAACCGAGCGTTCGCCGCAAGAAGAAATCTGAGGCAGCTCGTAAGCGCAAGTTCAGATAATTTGCGTGAGACACCTGCAAGTCGTAAGATTTTCAGGTGTCTTTTTGTTATATGCATTTATATTACAGGAGGATTAGAAAATGTCATTAAAGGAACAGCTTACTGCTGATATGAAAGATGCCATGAAGAACAAGGAGAAGGACCGTCTGGCGGTTATCCGCATGGTGCGCGGTGCTATCCGCCAGCAGGAAATTGACGGTCAGAAGGAACTCGGTGACGAGGACGTTATTGCTGTTATCAGCAAGGAAGTAAAAATGCGCCGCGATTCCATCGAGGAGTTCAAGAAGGGTGCCCGTGAAGATTTGGTGGAAAAGACGCAGGCGGAAATTGATGTATTGCTGCCGTATCTGCCGGCGCAGTTGTCGGAAGATGAGGTACGTGAACTGGTCAAGGCTGCTGTGGAGCAGACGGGCGCTGCTACGCCGAAGGACATGGGCAAGGTTATGGGTGTGCTGATGCCGAAGGTTAAGGGCCGGGCTGATGGTAAAATGGTAAATACCATCGTCAAGAGTTTCCTGCAGTAAGTTTAGTGTATTTAGTGTATTTAGTGTAAAGGCGCCCGGGAGGCTGGTAATATTTTTCCTTCGCTGAGACGCAAAGCGCCAAACGCTGCGGAAAAACATCACCAGCCTCCCGGGCTTAGTACGATATCTTTCCTTCGCTGAGACGCAAAGTGTCAAACGTTGCGAAAAAGTATTACCAGCCTCCCGGGCTTAGTACGATATCGTTCCTTCGCTGAGACGCAAAGTGTCAAACGTTGCGGAAAGTATCACCGGCCTTTGGGGCAGGACTTTTTACGGGTGGTGTGGAATAACATCAAGGGGGTGATGTTATGGATATTGCGATTGGTATGCCTGTGCTGCAAATGCTCTTGCTGGCGATTATGTTTTTGGCCATTATGGTGGAGATTAAAACCGGCGGCATGGGGGCAGGAATACTTCTGGGGCTGGTGGCTGCCGGGGTGTTCTGGGGCAGTCAGTATGTCAAAGGGCTGGTGTCCTTATATCAGATTGCCATATTTATGGGCGGCATTATATGTATTATTGTGGAAATGCTTCTGCCTACGGTGGGCCTGTTGGCTGGTCTGGGCGTGGCTGCTATGCTGTACAGTGTGGTACTGGCACTGGGCGGCGATATTCAGGCCATGTATGCCATGCTTATTTCCTTTGCCGCAGCCATCGTGATGTTTGCCTTGATTGTGAAACGGCTGCCGTCGAGCAAGCTGTGGAACAAGGTGGTTTTAAAGGATGAAAGCCGTTCGGAGCGTGGTTATATCAGTGCGGCTCCGCGTGAGTCCCTGCTAGGTGCCTCCGGTGAGGTGCTGACAGAACTGCGTCCTGCCGGCAGTGTACGGCTTAACGGCAAGCCTGTTGATGTGGTGTCTGAAGGGGCTTTTATTCCCAAGGGCGCACAGGTGCAGGTGGTGGCTGTGGAAGGCAACCGCGTTGTGGTAAGACAAGTTTAAGGAGGTTTTGGATTTATGAGTGGTTTGATTGGTTCGGCTTTTTTGTTGGTGCTGTTAATCGCTTTTGTGATGATTTTCCTGCATTTTGTCCCCATCGGACTATGGATTTCTGCACTGGCAGCTAATGTACATGTGGGAATTATGACGTTGGTAGGTATGCGTATGCGCCGTGTACCGCCTAACAGGATTATTCTGCCGCTTATCAAGGCTAATAAAGCTGGTCTTGATGTGGCTGTAAATCAGCTGGAGGCACATTATCTGGCCGGTGGTAACGTAGATAAGGTCGTGGATGCCCTTATCGCTGCTCATCGTGCGCAGATTCCTCTGCCCTTTGAACGTTCGGCTGCCATTGACCTGGCTGGCCGTGACGTGCTCGAGGCTGTGCAGATGAGTGTTAACCCGAAGGTTATCGAAACGCCGGTGGTTTCGGCCGTGGCTAAAAACGGTATTGAGCTCAAAATCAAGGCGCGTGTAACTGTCCGTGCCAATATTGACCGTCTTGTCGGCGGTGCCGGGGAACCGACCATCATTGCCCGTGTCGGTGAAGGTATCGTCACGACGGTAGGTTCTTCCGAGAGTCATAATGATGTGCTGGCCAACCCTGATGATATTTCCAAAACTGTACTGGGCAAAGGTCTTGATGCTGGTACGGCTTTTGAAATCCTGTCCATTGATATTGCTGACGTTGATGTAGGACGTAACATCGGTGCCGAACTGCAGACTGACCAGGCTGAGGCAGATAAGCGTATCGCTCAGGCAAAAGCCGAGGAACGCCGGGCTATGGCTGTGGCCAAGGAACAGGAAATGAAGGCTTACACGCAGGAAATGGAGGCCAAGGTGGTCGAGGCGCAGGCCGAAGTGCCGCATGCTATGGCACAGGCTTTGCGTGAGGGCAAGCTGGGTGTTATGGATTATTATAATCTCAACAATGTGCAGGCTGATACGGATATGCGTAATGCCATCAGCACGGGCAGCAACAATAAGTTGCAGGCTCCCAGTGCACCGGTGAAAGGCTGATAAGGGGGAATAGCCCATGGATTCCTTTTGGGTAATAGTTCTCTTTATACTCTTTGCGGTATTATCTGACAGGACCGGAAAAAAGAAACCTGTACCCAAGCGGCGTGTGCCGGACTGGGGGCGTCGGCCTTTGCCGGATATAACGGGGCCTGAGTCAGAACCGGAGCAGATAAAGCTGGAGATTCCGGAATTGCGCGGTGCACCGCCGCTGCCGGAGATTAACACGAGTGTGCAGGTGCAGGCGGAAGATGAGATAGCCGCTCAACAGGCACGCTATCAAGAAATGCTCCGGCAAAAACGCAAACGGGAGCAGCAGGCAGCACGGGAGACAGAGGCTAAGGCGGCGGCACAGCGTCATGTGGAGAGCACGCCCAGCCTGAATGATATGCAGCAGGCTGTAGTCTGGGCAGAGATACTCGGAAAGCCCCGGGCTTTACAACGGCGCAGATAATTGTGTAAAAACATATATAAAGATAAAAACTTCCATTATAATGCTGTGTTAGGCATATAATGGAATTTTTTTTATTGCAGTTTGACGGTCAATACATGCTTATTTTTATTTGTTACAGCTCAGTCGGGTGGAGGAGGTAATACTTTTCGCTGCTGCACTAAATGTCCCACCAGCAAATGACTGGGCTTTTTAGCGGCCTTGCGCCGGGCAGGCCAGCGGCGCGATTATTCATCATGGAGTCCAGCGACTATAGTTTGTGGGCCAGTCCTCACTTTGTTCGGACAGTCGTTCCGCTGCGAAAAGCATCACCACCTCCGCCCTAAGCGTCGTCCGTTTAAAAGGATTCTTTCGAAGTGACAGGGAACAAGAACATCGATGTTCTTGTAACGGGAGCAACGGAGGCGTTGCAATTGTATAGGCCGTGGCTGGGGGCGAACGGGGGAGTGATTTTTATGCGGGGAGCGACTGCCTGAGCGCAGCGAAGACCGGCACACTGTAGGACGCAACTAAGCAAATACGCTGAAAGGAGCGCCGTTGGCCCGCCCGGCGCAGGTAACTGGACAGCTATATTTTCCGAGGTGTGTCGTTTAGCGGAGGCAGAAAAATTACTCCCCCGTGAACCCCGTGCACGTATTAACGGGATACTTTTAAGAACTTTTTTACTGTCAAACTGCAATTTGTTTGGATGAATAGTTTGCAGTTTGCCGCTTTTTTTATAAAGAGAGAGGAAAAACTCCTATGCCGGTGGAACATATTATTTGGTCGAGATTTATGTAAATTGTCTGTAAAGAGTTGCATAATTGGTAAATATTTGTTATTGTGTTATACAGACTTTAGGATGGCGATGGCAATGGATGAGGCAAATTTTCGCTTGGCAATCATGCTGCGGTGTCCGGGTATCGGCTGCCGCTATATGGGGAAACTTCTGGACGGCTGTCAGGATATGGCCCGGTTATGGCAGGCCGGGGCTGAGGAACTGGCTGATATAGGCAAAATTCCGCTGGCCTTAGCACAACGGCTGGCTGACTATTGCCGTCAGCATGAAGGCGAGGCTGCGCAGCTGGCAGCAACCTGTGAGAAACGGCAAATAAAAGTCGTATCTATAATGGAAGAAAACTATCCGCAGGTGCTCAGGGAAATCTATGCGCCGCCAGTGCTGCTCTACTACCGTGGTACATTGGTGCCGGATGCCCGGCGCGTGGCTATGGTGGGCTCGCGAAAGTATTCCGGTTACGGTGAGGCTGCGGCCCTGGAATTTGCAGAAAAGATTGCAGCGCAGGGAATTACGGTGGTCAGTGGCGCGGCTCGTGGCATAGACACCTTCTCCCATCGCGGTGCCCTGAAAAGCGGGCGTACCGTGGCGGTGCTGGGCTGTGGCGTGGATGTGGCTTATCCGTTGGAAAATCGGCGGCTCCTGCAGGAAATTGTTGACGGTGGCGGCGTGGTTATCTCGGAGTACGAACCGGGAACAAGCCCCCTGCCGGCATTTTTCCCGGCTCGGAACCGCATTATCAGCGGTCTGGCTGAAGGTACGCTGGTAGTGGAGGCTGCAGCCCGGTCAGGTTCGCTTATTACGGCGGAAATGGCGCTGATGGCGGGCCGTGATGTATATGCCATTCCCGGCAGCATTTACGCTCCGGGCTGCGACGGCTGTAACCGGCTGATTCAGCAGGGGGCCAAGTTGGTAATGACACCGGCTGATGTGCTGGAGGAGTTTCAGATTACAGCGGCTGCACCGCCGCGCAAGAGCCTGAGTCTTAAGCCGGAGGAACGGCAGATTTATCAGGTGCTGTCCTTTGAACATCCTTTGACGATGGATGAAATCATTCTTAGTCTGCCGGATGGTGAAATAGCAAATTTATCCTATTGGCTTTTAAACATGGAGCTGAAAGGAATTGTGATAGAAAACGAAATGCATGCTTTCAGGCGTGCCGAGAGGGAGTGACGGTTTGGCTGCAGAAAAAGGGAAGACGAGCACTAAGACCAAGGCAAAGACCAAAAACAAGGTCAAAAAGACTTTAGTAATTGTGGAGTCACCAGCCAAGGCAAAAACCATAGAAAAATATTTGGGGAAAAAATATATGGTACGGGCCTCGATGGGGCATTTGCGTGACCTGCCGAAAAGCCAGTTTGGTATCGATGTGGACAATGATTTTGCCCCTAAATATATAAATATCCGCGGTAAAGGCGATTTAATCAAGGCGCTGAAAAAGGATGCCAAGAATGCCGATAAAGTTTATCTGGCAAGCGACCCTGACCGCGAGGGTGAGGCTATTGCCTGGCATTTGGCCTTTATTTTAGGACTCAATGCTGAGGACGACTGCCGTATTGTCTTTAACGAGATAACCAAGCCGGCCATTCAGGAGGCGGTCAAACATCCGCGGCATATCAATATTGATCAGGTGGATGCCCAGCAGGCGCGCCGCATGCTGGACCGCATTGTGGGCTATAAATTGTCGCCGCTGCTTTGGCGCAAGGTGCGCAAAGGGTTATCGGCTGGCCGTGTGCAGTCGGTTACGGTGAAACTTATCTGCGACCGGGAAAAGGAAATTCAGGCCTTTGAGTCCGTGGAATACTGGACTGTCGGCATGAAATTGCGCAAGGATAAGTCCGCTATGTTTGAGGCGGAACTCACGCACGTGGACGGGGAAAAACTTGATTTGCATACAGAGGCGGAAACCAATGCTTTGGTGGATGATTTTGCCAAACAGCCGCTGACGGTCAAGACGGTGAAAAAAAGCGAGCGCAAAAGAAAGCCGGCAGCTCCGTTTACCACCAGTTCCCTGCAGCAGGATGCGGCCCGTAAACTGGGCTTTACCTCGCGTAAGACCATGATGCTGGCACAGCAGCTTTATGAAGGTATTGACCTCGGCCGTCAAGGGGCCACAGGTCTTATTACCTATATGCGTACTGACTCCACCCGTCTGTCAGACGTGGCACTGGCTGAAGTGCGCAGCTATATAGAAGAATCCTTTGGTGCGGACTATATGCCGACCAAGGCCAATATATACGTGACGGGCAAGAAGGCGCAGGACGCGCACGAGGCCATTCGTCCGACGAATGTAAACCTTACACCGGCTGCAGTGGAAAAGTATTTGAACCGCGACCAGTTAAAACTTTACACGCTGATTTGGCAGCGCTTTACCGCCAGCCAGATGGTGCCGGCTATTTACGATACGCTGAGCATTCAGATTCAGGGGGGCACGCGCTATGCGGCCAAGGCCTCCGGTTCCAAACTGAAATTCCCGGGCTTTACGGCTGTGTATGCCGGGGCGGATGCCAACAAGAAGGAAAAAGATGTGCTCCTGCCGGATTTGGCTGAGGGCGATGCTTTAAATATCGCCAAGATGCTGCCCCAGCAGCATTTCACGGAACCGCCGCCACGCTATAATGACGCCTCCCTGGTTAAGACCTTGGAGGAAAAGGAAATCGGCCGTCCGAGTACTTATGCACCGATTATTGAAACAATTCAGGCCCGTGGCTATGTGCAGCGCATTGACAAACATTTCCAGCCTACGGAGCTTGGCTTTGTGGTTGTGGATATGCTGGAAGAGTATTTCAAATCCATCGTTGATGTGAAGTTTACAGCTGATTTGGAAAACGAGCTTGATGAAATTGCCGAAGGCAAGGTGGAAAAAAATCAGCTGCTGCGCGAATTCTATGGCCCGTTTGCCCAAACTTTGGCGGCGGCGGACGAGGCTATCGGCCATGTGGAACTGCCGGAAGAAGTTTCGGACGTGCCCTGTGATATCTGTGGCCGCATGATGGTGGTCAAGCAGGGGCGTTATGGCAAGTTCCTGGCCTGCCCGGGTTTCCCGGACTGCCGCAACACCAAGCCACTGCTTATCGACACGGGTGTGAAATGTCCCAAGTGCGGCGGCGCTATCGTGGAGCGTAAATCACATCGGGGCCGTAAATTCTATGGCTGTAAAAATTATCCTGAGTGTGATTACACGACCTGGGACCAGCCGCAGCAGGAAAAATGTCCTAAATGCGGCGCATTTATGCTGAAACATCACTATAAGAACGGCCGGGGGCTGACGTATTGCAGCAATGATGACTGTGAGACGCGTATTGACCATCCTATCAACAAGGAACTGGAGAAGATGCGCCAGCGGGCTGAGGCCAAGAAGGCGAAGGACGCTGAGGCTGCTGCCGAGGCCGAAAAGAAAAGTTCCAAGACGAAGAAAAAGAAGTAAGACAGGATATAATAATGAAAAAGGTAATAATCATTGGCGCTGGCCTGGCCGGGGCCGAGGCCGCCTGGCAGGCAGCGAATATGGGCGTACAGGTGACGCTCTATGAAATGCGCCCGGAAAAATCTACACCGGCACATAAGACGGCGGAGTTTGCGGAACTGGTGTGCAGTAATTCCCTGCGCGGTGCCGGTATGGAAAATGCCGTGGGCGTGCTGAAAGAAGAAATGCGCCGTTTAGGCTCCATCATTATGGAGGCTGCTGACGCTACCAAGGTGCCGGCTGGCGGAGCTTTAGCGGTAGACCGTCACGGTTTCAGCCGGTATATTACGGAAAAGGTGAGCAGCCACCCGAATATTACGGTCATTCATCAGGAACTGACGGAAATCCCCCTGGTTGATGATGCCATCACCATTGTGGCCAGCGGCCCGCTTACTGAAGGAAAACTGGCAGAAGAAATCGCCAAACTCACGGGCAATGATTCCTTGTATTTCTACGATGCGGCCGCACCGATTGTGAGTCTGGAATCAGTGGATATGACCAAGGCCTATCGGGCGTCCCGGTATGGCAAGGGAGAGGCAGCTTATATCAACTGCCCCATGACAAAAGAGGAATATGAGGCCTTCTGGACAGAGCTCGTGAATGCGGAAAAAGCTCCCACCAAGGACTTTGAAAAAGAGAAGTTCTTTGAAGGCTGTATGCCGGTGGAAGTTATGGCCAGCCGTGGACAGGACACCCTGCTGTTTGGGCCGTTAAAACCCGTGGGACTGGAACACCCGGAAACAGGTGTCCGTCCTTATGCGGTAGTGCAGCTGCGGCAGGATAATGCGTCGGGCACACTTTATAACATTGTTGGGTTCCAGACGCATCTTAAATGGCCGGAACAGCGCCGGGTATTTGGCATGATTCCGGGACTGGAGCAGGCAGAGTTTCTGCGTTACGGCGTTATGCACCGTAATACCTTCCTTAATTCGCCTACGCATATGCGGCCGACGTTCCAGTTTAAGGGGATTGACAACCTGTTCTTTGCCGGCCAGATGACCGGTGTGGAGGGATATGTGGAATCAGCGTCCTCCGGCCTGGTGGCAGGTGTTAATGCGGCCCGGATGGCGATGGGCAAGGAACCTTTGGTATTCCCGGAGGAAACGTGTCATGGAGCGCTGGCACACTACATTACCACCAGTGAGGCCAAGCATTTCCAGCCGATGAATGTAAACTTTGGCATTTTGCCTGCCATTGTCATGCGCAATGAGAATGGCAAGATTATCAAAGACAAGAAAGCCAAGAAAATGAAACTTGCGGAGCGGGCTTTACAGGCCATTGAGGACTTCAAGCCGGCTATTGGAGGTTGATTATAGTGGAAACACAATTTCATGCAACAACAATCTGCGCGGTGCGCAAAAATGGGAAAACGGCTATTGCCGGTGATGGTCAGGTAACCTTTGGGGAGCATACCATCATGAAGGCCAATGCCCGTAAGGTGCGCCGTCTTTATCACAATCAGGTACTGGCCGGTTTTGCCGGCTCCGTAGCTGACGCCTTTACGCTGTTTGAAAAGTTTGAGGCCAAGCTGGAGACTTATAATGGCAATCTGCAGCGGGCGGCGGTGGAACTGGCCAAGGAATGGCGCACGGATAAAATCCTGCGCAAGCTGGAGGCACTGCTGCTGGTAGCAGATAAGGACACGATGCTGATGCTCTCCGGCAACGGCGAAGTAATCGAGCCGGACGGTGATGTGGCGGCTATCGGTTCGGGCGGTTTTTATGCCCTGTCGGCAGGCCGGGCCATGGCCAAGCATACGGAGATGAGCGCCGGGGAAATCGCCAAAGAGGCCTTGTCCATTGCTGCTGATATTTGTGTATTTACCAATCATAACATCAAAGTGGAGGAACTGGACTAAATGGAAAATTTTGGAACGAATGAACAGACTCCGCGCCAAATCGTGGATGAACTGAATAAATACATCGTAGGCCAGGATGAGGCGAAAAAATCCGTGGCCATTGCCCTGCGCAACCGTTGGCGGAGCCGCAAGCTCTCCCAGGATATGCAGGAGGATGTGGTACCCAAAAACATTTTGATGATTGGTTCTACTGGCGTCGGCAAGACCGAAATTGCCCGTCGTCTGGCCAAACTGGTCAATGCGCCGTTTATCAAAGTTGAGGCCACTAAGTTTACGGAAGTGGGCTATGTGGGGCGCGATGTGGAATCCATCGTCCGCGACCTGGCGGAAACCTCCGTGCGCATGGTGCGCCGTCAGCGTCTGGAGGCGGTTCAGGATAAGGCTAAGGAAATGGCTGAGGAACGTATTCTGGATGTCTTTGTGCCGGAGCCGAAGAAAAACTCCAATCCATTGGGACGCCTGTTCGGTGGTACGGACGATGAGGAAGAAGAAAAAACAGAAAATGCTGAGCCTAAGTATCAGGCTGGCCGTGACTGGGTGCGCAAACGTCTGGAGAAGGGCGAGCTGGAACAGGAGACCATCGAAATCGATGTGGAAGACAGCGGCAAGCCGATGGTAGGCATGTTCGCCGGCTCCAGCCTCGAGAGCATGGGCGACAACATTCAGGATATGATTGGCAATCTCATGCCCAAGCGTCATCGGAAACGCAAGGTGACAGTGGAGCAGGCCCGCAAGATTTTCACGCAGGAAGAGGCGGACAAGCTTGTGGATATGGAGGCTGTAGCTGACGAGGCCATTCGTGTGGCGGAGTACAGCGGCATTGTTTTCCTGGATGAAATTGATAAGGTGGCCGTGAAGGGCAATTCCTCCGGTGCTGATGTTTCCCGTGAAGGTGTGCAGCGTGACATTTTGCCTATCGTCGAAGGTTCGACGGTCATGACGAAATACGGCCCGCTAAAGACGGACCATGTGCTCTTCATTGCAGCTGGTGCTTTCCACATGGCCAAGCCCTCGGATTTGATTCCGGAGCTGCAGGGACGTTTCCCTATTCGCGTGGAACTGAAATCCCTGCGCAAGGAGGATTTTGAGAAAATCATGACGGAACCCCAGAATGCTTTGCTTAAACAGTATAAAGCCATGCTGGCTACGGAAGGTGTGGAGCTGGAGTTCAAGGACGATGCCATTGGCAGACTGGCTCAGCTGGCCTGTGATGTCAACGAACAGGCTGAGGATATCGGCGCGCGCCGCCTTCATACGCTGCTCGAAAAATTGTTGGAAGAAGTCAGCTTTACCGCACCGGAGCTGGAGGACAAGCAGGTCATTATCGACGCTGCTTATGTGGATAAGCAGTTGGCAGACATTGTTGTAAACCGCGATTTGTCACAATTTATCCTGTAAAATTGGCGAAGAGAGGACTCCCGGCGGAGATTCCTCTCTTCATTGCCAAAAATAATAAGAAAATTTAATTAAAAATATTATTCAGCATCTATGATTATTTTGAAAAATATGATAAAATAACTTTAGATGTGTATATATGATGGCTGGTGCTTATGGGACTGACTGTCGAAATATTTTGTTAAAGGAGTAGAGCTAATGGCAACACTGTTAGAAAAAACAAGAAAAATAAACCGTCTCCTGCAACGCTCGGAGAACGTGGAGTACGATGGGATTTCCCGGGTGCTCAGCAATGTTCTTAATGCAAATGTCTACATAACCAACAAAAAAGGCAAGGTCTTTGGCTATGCTTTTATCGATGACTTTGAATGTGACCTGATGGTTGACAAGGTTATCAATCAGGGAGAATTCCCGAAGGCTTATGTGAACTGGCTGATGCGTATGGACGAAACCAATGCCAACCTTCACTCCAAGACCGGTATGTGCGCTTATGAGGAAAATACCAAGTGCATGTTCAACGGCAAGAATACCACCATCGTTCCCATTTACGGCGTAGGCGAACGTATCGGCACGTTGATTGTGGCTAAGTACGATGAAGAGTTCAGCGATGAGGATTTGCTGCTCTGCGAGTACGGTGCTACGGTTGTCGGCATGGAAATGCTGCGTGACCATGCGGAAAAAATTGAAATCGAGGCCCGGAAGAAAGCCACGGTGCAGATTGCTTTAAATACGCTGTCCTATTCCGAGAGCAAGGCAGCCAAAGCCATTCTGGAGGCACTTACTGACCCGGAGGGCGGCACTACTATCGTGGCGTCCAAGATTGCCGACGAGGTCAAGATTACCCGTTCGGTTATCGTCAATGCGCTGCGTAAATTTGAGTCTGCCGGGGTTATCGAATCCAAGTCCCTGGGCATGAAGGGAACCAATATCCGCGTCCTCAACGAATTCCTGATGGACGAAGTTCGCAAACTGAAGGTCTGATAAATATTTTTGTAAAGGCTGGTGCACAATAGCACCGGCCTTTATTTTTTGTCGAAAAGCAATATTTCCCTTGTTTAAATGAGAAAAAAATGCTAAAGTTGGGAAGGAGTTATAACCATTATGTAGAAAATAAATAAAAGGCAACTTTAGAAGGTGAATTGGGAAGGGGTGTGATTCCGGCATGCTAGAACAGATTATGAATTCTTCAAATTTTGACTACCTTTCACGGGGAATGTCAGCAGCTAATCTGCGGCAGGAGGTTATCAGCAATAATATAGCTAATGTCAATACTCCGCATTTTAAGCGCAGTGCGGTGAACTTTGAAGACCTGCTGGCCAAGGAACTGCATCTTGATGATGATGGCAGGCGTCTGGATATTGTGCGCACGCATGACCGTCATCTGCCTATCCCCATACATGGAAAGGTTAACGCGGTGATTGAGGAAGACCAGACCACAACCATGCGCGTTGATGACAACAATGTGGACATTGATATCGAAATGGCTGCATTGTCGAAGAACCAGCTTTACTACAATGCCATGGCCACCCAGCTGGGCGGTTTCATGACCAGAATGAAGAACGTTATCACCAGCGGTCAGAGTTAAGCTGGGGATAGAAAGAGTATAGGGATAAGACAATGAGCATGTTTTTGGGAATAGACGCGGCGGCCTCTGGCCTTACGGCTGAGCGGCTGCGCATGGATGTTATTTCAAACAATATTGCCAATGCTAATACAACCCGGACGACCGAGGGCGGAGCATATCATCGGCGTTATGTGATTTTTGAACCCCGGACCAAGACAGCCGGACCGTTTCAATCTTTCCTGCAGAGCTCAATGAACAAACTGCAGGCCGGCGACGGCGTAAGGGCCACGCGGATTGAAAGAGATGAAACGCAGGGGCCGCTGGTTTACGACCCGGGACATCCTGATGCCAATGCTGACGGCTATGTGGAACGTCCGAATATCAACGTGGTGGCAGAGATGGTGGATATGATTACGGCCTCGCGAGCCTATGAGGCTAATACTACCACGATAAATGCAGCCAAAGCCATGGTGACCAAAGCCTTGGATATGGGCAAATAATGACCTTATTTTGAGAGGGTAAAAATATGGAAATAGCAGCATTACAGATGACACCGGTGAAAATGCATGCCGAAAGTCATTTGGGAGAAACTCAGGCACCGGAGGAAGTAAAAAGTTTCGGTACGTATCTCACGGATGCTTTAAAGAAAACCAATGCGTTGCAGATGGAATCGGACAAGCAAAATGCTTTGTTGGCCGCCGGCCGGATTGAGGATGTGTCACAGGTGGTCATTGCCAGTCAGAAGGCAGAAATTGCCCTGCAACTAACCCTTCAGTTAAGAAATCGTGCCATGTCAGCATATCAGGAAATCATGCGCATGCAGGTGTAACGGCTAAGATAGTGTAATTCAGCGTGAAGGGATTGAGATCATGGGAGATTGGAAAGAGCGGTATAAGGAGCTGCTGGAACGATTCAGCAAGCGCCAGCGTTATATTATGCTGGGTTCCGCTTTGGCTATTCTCATTGCCATCGTCGGTGTAAGTGCGTGGTATGGCAATAAACCGGACATGGTTCCCCTGTTTACCAACATGGAAACCAAAGACGCCGGCGAAGTAGCTGCGAAACTGAAAGAAGCCAAAATTGAATACGAAGTCCAGGAAACGCGACAAGGCACGACAATCATGGTTCCGTCCCGGGATGTGCATAATGCACGTTTGGATTTGTCAACTCAGGGATTGCCCCGGGGAAATAAAGGCTTTGAAATCTTTGATGATAGCAAGCTGGGGGTAACGGAGTTCCAGAACAAGGTAAATTACCTGCAGGCTCTGCAGGGGGAACTGACCCGTACTATCGAACAGATTGCTGCTGTGGAAAAGGCACGTGTTCATATCGTGTTGCCTGAGGACAGTCTGTATAAGAAAAATGAGAAACCGGCAACGGCGTCCATTATGCTCCATTTAAGACCGAATATGGAGCTGTCCAAGAAGGAAATCAAGGGCATAGTAAATCTGGCGGCTAACAGCGTCCGGGGCTTAAAACCGGAAAATATCACGGTCATTGATGATACCGGTAAAAGTCTGAATGACCCTGATGAAAATGAAGAGCAAAACGTCACCGCCAAGACTATGACGCAGCTGGATATGACCAAGAAGATTCAGGATAATATCCAGAAGAATGTGCAGTCCATGCTCGACCAGTCCATGGGCGAAGGCAAGGCATTTGCCCGCGTCAGTGTCGAACTTGACTTTGATGACCGTACCACTGACAAACAGACGTTTACGCCTGTGGTTGATGATTCTGGTATCATCCGCAGCCAGCAGGATGTCAGTGAAACTTACAATGGCACGTCCAACCAGCCGGGAGGCGCTGCCGGTGTGCAGTCCAATGTACCTGGTTATGTGGCACAAAATGCTAATGCCAATGCCGAGTACGAGAAAAAAGAATCAACGAAAAACTTTGAAATAAACGAAGAGAAATCCAAGGTGGTCGCAGCACCGGGCTCCATCCGCCGTCTGACGGTGGCTGTATTGGTCAACGATGATGTTACGCCCACCCAGCGTGAAAGTATCATGCGGACAGTAAGCAGCGCCGCCGGTATCAATACGAACCGCGGCGATACCATTTCTGTTGAACCGTTGCCGTTCAGCACAGAGCTGCGTGACAGACGGGCAGCTGAGGAAAAGGCCGCCAAAGACCGGGAAGATATGATTTTCTACGGGACTATTGCAGCTATCCTGCTGATACTGGCAGCTATCGGTGGTTATCTCTACTATCGCCGCAAGAAAAAGCTCGAAGCTATTGCGGCCGAGCAGGAGCGAATCCGTCAGGAGGAGGAAGCAAGGAAGAAGTTGGAAGAAGAAGAGCGGGCAGCACTTTTGGCTGCTGGTGCTTTGGAACCTGATGAACTCTCGGAAGAAGAGCAGCAGCATCTCACCGAAAAACAGACTCTCCAGCAGCTCATCGACCAGAAACCGGCAGAAGTGGCTATGCTTATCAAAACTTGGCTTGCGGAGGAATAATAAATGGCACTTGAAGATATGTATGGAGATAGTGAATCTGAGTTCACAAATACGGAAAAAGCGGCCATTTTGTTTATCGCTTTGGGGCCAGAGTATTCGGCCAAGCTGTTTCAACATCTGGCCGACGATGAAATTGAGCGCATAACGCTGGAGATAGCTAACCATAAAAAGGTCAGCGCTCAGGTGAAATCTCAGGTGGTCAGTGAATTTTATCAGATGGCGATGGCCAGCGATTATCTTTCCACTGGTGGTCTGGAATATGCACAGAATGTTTTGGAGAAGGCTCTGGGCTCGGAAAAGGCCATGGAGATTCTCAACCGTCTTACGACGAGTTTGCAGGTACGTCCTTTCGATTTCCTGCGCAAGACAGACCCGTCTCAGCTCATGAACTTTATCAACAACGAGCATCCTCAGACCATTGCGCTGATTATGGCGTATTTGGACCCGGACCAGGCAGCTACCGTTTTGGGCTCGCTGTCACCAGAGGCGCAGGCCGATGTTGCCAAGCGTATTGCGCAGATGGACCGCACTTCTCCAGATGTTATTCGCGAGGTGGAGCGTGTGCTGGAACGCAAACTTTCCTCTCTGGTTACGCAGGACTTTACCACGGCCGGCGGTGTCAAGGCCATCGTGGAAGTGCTCAACCGGGTGGACCGCACCACAGAAAAATCCATTATCGAAACCTTGGAAGTGGACAATCCGGAACTGGCCGAGGAAATCAAACGCCTCATGTTCGTGTTCGAGGATATCGTCCAGCTGGACGACCGTTCCTTGCAGATGGTTTTGCGCGAAGTGGATACCAAGGACTTGTCTCTGGCCCTCAAGGCAACACCGCAGGAAGTGGCCGACAAGGTCTACAGAAATATGTCAAAGCGTGCTGCCGATATGCTCCGCGAAGAAATCGAGTTTATGGGCCCGGTGAAGATTCGCGACGTCGAGGAGGCACAGCAGAAGGTCGTCAATGTCATCCGCGTACTGGAAGACAAGGGCGATATCGTAGTATCGCGTGGACAGGGAGACGAGATGATTGTCTAGAGTTATCAAAGCCGCTATATGGGAGGAAAATCCACACCTTATCCATACCCCCGAGCCGCCTAAGCCCGAGGCACCAGCGGCAGAGGGTGATGGTCTGGACGAGGAGGCTCGTGCCCACATGCTGGCAGAAATTGCCGACAAGGAACAGCGGGCTATACAGCTGTTAAAAGATGCCAAGGTCGAGGCCGAGATAATCAAGCAGGAGGCGCAGGCTGAACGCGAAAGGCTGCTGGCCGAGGCTCAGGAAGAAATAGAACAGGAAAAGCTTAAGGCCTCACAGGCAGGGCGTCATGAAGGGTATGAGGCAGGCTATCAGGATGGAGCCGGCAAGGTCAGGGAAGAAATGGCAGCGAGCATTGCTGCGGCCAATGATAAAGCCGAGAAAACCCTGCGTGATGCCAAGGCTGCCACGCGTGATTATGTCCAACAGGCTGAGCAGGATGTGGTCCGGATAGCGATGGCTGTGGTGGAGAAGATTCTGCCCCAGCACTTCATTGATGTACCGCAGGTGGTACTGCCCTTGGTCAGGGAGGCTATTTTAAAGGTCAAGGACCAGAAAGAGCTAAAAATTCATGTGGCACCACAGGATTACGACCTGGTGCTGCTGGCTCGCAATGAGTTGCGTGGTCTGCTCACTTATGGTGATGCTACCATTGAGATTAACTCCGATGGCAGCATGCAGCCGGGTGATTGCCTGATTGAAACGCCGAACGGTACAGTTGATGCGCGTTTGGCTACGCAGATTGAGCTGGTAAAGCAGGCCGTAAAAGATGTGATGTTATAGCCGTAAATGTGGGATGGTGAAGGATATGGAGGCACATGGCGGAATTGAAAATTTCCGGCTTAATATCGAAAAATTCACCGATGCCATCCATGATTGTTCCAGCGTCAAACTCACCGGCAAGGTGACTCAGGTTATTGGACTGGTTATAGAGTCCCAGGGGCCTACGGTCAGTGTCGGTGAGCTTTGTTATGTAAGCTCGCATACCCCCGGCGTTCCGCCCATACCGGCTGAGGTCGTGGGCTTTCGGGAAGGCTATGTAATGCTGATGCCGGTCGGGGAAATGCAGGGTATAGGCCCGGGCTGTGAAGTGACGGCCTCCCAAAAGATGCTGAATGTCAAAGTAGGCGAGGAACTTTTGGGGCGGGTGCTTGATGGACTGGGCAATCCAATCGATGGCAAGGGACCGATTCTCTGCAAAAAAGAGTATTCGCTGCAGGCTGACCCGCCGCACCCCTTGTCGAGGCCGCGTATTCATGAAAGTTTGTATGTGGGTGTGCGGGCTATCGATGGCCTCATCACCATGGGGGAAGGCCAGCGTATCGGCATAATGGCCGGTTCAGGTGTAGGTAAATCCACCCTGCTGTCCATGATTGCCCGTAATACAGAGGCCGATATCAGTGTTATCGCGCTTATCGGGGAACGTGGCCGTGAGGTCCGTGACTTTATTGAGCGCGACCTGGGCGAGGAAGGCATGAAACGCTCGGTGGTGGTGGTGGCAACCTCAGACCAGCCGGCGCTGGTACGTATTAAAGGTGCCATGACAGCCACGGCCATCGCGGAATATTTCCGCGACCAGGGGCGGAAGGTCATTCTCATGATGGACTCGGTTACCCGTTTTGCCATGGCTCAGCGTGAGGTTGGTCTGACCATCGGGGAGCCGCCGGCTACCCGTGGTTACACGCCGTCGGTATTTGCCATGCTGCCACGGCTACTCGAACGGGCCGGCACGAATGCTACCGGCTCCATCACCGGTATTTACACGGTGCTGGTAGATGGTGACGATATGAATGAGCCCATTGCCGATGCGGTGCGCTCCATTCTGGACGGTCATATAGTGCTCTCGCGTGCCATTGCGGCCCAAAACCATTTCCCGGCAATCGATATCATGCCCAGCGTCAGCCGTGTCATGAACGAAGTGGTATCACCGGAACATTTGAAGGCCGCGCAGCAAATGCGGCAGCTGATGGCAGTGTACCGCGACGCCGAGGATTTGATACATATTGGTGCCTATGTAAAGGGCTCAAGTGCGAAGATTGATGAATCCATTCAAAAAATAGATTCGATAAATGACTTTTTATGTCAGGGTATCTACGAGGTTGATTCCTACGAGGATACGGAGGCAAAGCTGATTAAGATTTCCGGGTGAGGGCGATGAAAAAATTCAAGTTTCAGCTGGAAACTTTATTACGGGTTACGCGGCGCAAGAAAGATGATGCCGAGCGTGATTTTGCTGCAGCCGCCCGTAAGGTCGAAGAGGCCCGCGAAGGGCTGAATACCCTTATGGAGGAAATGCAGAAAGGACAGCGTGATTATGACGCGCTGGCACAGGAGGGCGTACGGGTGACCGTAGGCCGCCTGATGGCCTTCAACAGTTTCTTTGCCTGGAAAAGGGAACAGATAGAAATGCAGCAGGGGATTCTGCTGCAGATGAAAGCCGAAAAACAAAAGAAACTGCAAGCCCTGATGGAAGTCATGAGTTATTTAAAAAGTATTGAACAGCTTAAGGAACGCCGCTGGCAGGAGTATCAGGCAGAGGCCCTGCAGGAAGAACAGAAAATGCTGGATGAAATCGGCTTACAGCTGACTATGCGGCATAAGCGTCGGGAGGTTGAGGCAAAATGATGGATATGACGGGAGTACGCCGGGTACAGGCAAGGATAGCTGAATTGCAGGAACGCTTTGGCATGCCGCTGCACATTCCCGGGGCGAATTTTTCCCGCGCGCTCGAAAAGGAAATGCAAAAGACCGCCGGAACAAATGCCAGCAAGGAACCTGTGCCAGCCCAGAATGTGACAGGGACAGCACCGGCAAATCCGGTTCAGTCCACGGTTAAACTTCTCGAGGATATGCCGCTGGCAGATCAGAACCTCAGCAGCCTGATTGAGGCTGCAGCCAATAAATATCAGGTTGACCCTAAACTGGTGGCAGCTGTGGCTGAGGTAGAATCAAACGGTAATCAGAATGCTGTTTCCTCGGTGGGCGCCATCGGCGTGATGCAACTGATGCCGGACACGGCGGCCTCGCTGGGGGTTGACCCTTACGATAAACAGCAGAATATTGAGGGCGGTGCCAAATACTTGCGGCAGATGCTCGATACCTTCGGCGGTGATTTGCAGAAAGCAGTTGCTGCTTACAATGCCGGCCCGGGGGCGGTCAAGGATTATGGCGGTGTGCCGCCGTATAAGGAAACGCAGAACTATGTGAGCAAAGTACTGGATATATATAGATAAGAGGTTGGTAGGATAATGGCAGCGAAGAAAACAAAAAAAGGAAAAAAAATAGTGAAAGTACTATTAGTGCTCTTCCTGCTATTAGTGCTGATTATCGCCGGTTTTGCCCTGGGCATATACCTGCGCCTCTTTGATACGCAGGAGGCCAATGAAAAGCTGAAACTTTATGATTTGCCTGTGGTTGGGCAGTACTTCGTCCGTCCGGCACCCACGGAGGCGGAAATGGAAAATGCTCCGGTGGAGGATGCCAAGATAAACACCAAGGATAAGGACGATAAGAAAGATGGCAAAAAAGAAAATAAAAAGCTGGTAATATCCAAGGAAGATATCGAAAAACAGGTGAAAGAACGCGAGGCTGCGGAAAAGAAACGCGTGTCCAAACTGGCCCGGCTTTACAATCAGATGAAACCCAAGGATGCGGCCAAGGCACTCGATGCTCTGGACGATGATATGTGCATTGCTATCCTGCAGCGTATGGATGAATCCGTAGTGGCCAAGATAATGTCCGAGTTTACAGAAGAAAAAACTGCCCGCATAACGCAAATCATGTATGCCGGCACGAAGAAAAATGTGAATACGGAAGAGGAAGTCCGCAAGATGCTCGAAGAGCAGCAGGCCAAGAAAGAAAATGCCCAGCCTAATCAGCAGGCGCAGTGAAACAGCTTAATATGAAACATGAAAGCGATGGAAAATGTTTTACAGATAGCATTTTCTATCGCTTTTTATTAAATAAGACTTAAGTTGAGGTGTGATTTCACCGATAAATACCATGAAGAGGAGGTGATTTGGTGAATACAGCAAATGTAATGGCTATTTCTCCCAAGCCCGGTACCCCGAATAAAATCCAGCCGGCAAGGACAGCGAGTAAAGCTGGCGGGGATACGGTAAGTCAGGAAAAGGATTCCTTTGGCGAGGTTCTGGGAAAAGCTGGAGAAGATGTAACAGGGAAAGTACCACAATCGCCAGCGAAAGCACAACAGGGAAGTGACAAGGCAGAAACCGGTGCTGACAAAAACAATGTAAATGCAGAAGCAAAATCCGTAAACGATATCGCAGCAGACGTCAAGGAAAATTTTAGCGAAGAGATACCGGAGACTGTAAAAAATATGGCTGGGCAGGCGGCGCTGCTGAACTTTACCACCGAGGGCAAAAACCAGCTGGTGGCAGAGATTGAGCCGGAAGCCGCAGCGAAGGTTGATTTGCAAAGCCTGATACCGCAATCGGCAGAGACGATGCAGAAAAATAAAACCTTCCTGGCTATGTTATCAGGGCAGCAGATTACACCTGTAGCAGCCAATAATACCAATGAACAAGCCCTTAATGTTGATTCACTGCAAACGCAGCTGTGGGGACAGGCGCAGAATAAGCAGCCTGTAACCGTGCTGGAGGCTCAGTTAAATAACCATCAGCTGGCTAATCAGCAGGGGGAACAGATGCCTCCCGTAAGTGCAGAAATCCAGCAGCCGCTGGTTAATGGCAAGGATACATTACTTAATGCCAAAGGAATGGCGCTCCCGGAACAGAGCGAACAGACGATGACGTCAATACCTGTTGGGGGAGTGAATAAGTCAGCGGAGCTGCAGGATATTGCACCGGCAATCATGGCGCCGCCTGTCAAAAATGAAGAGGGACAGGCAAACAGCAATCCCCTGGCCGGGGTTAATGTAGTGGTCGAAGAAGAAGTTCCCGTGGTAATGCCCGGCATGGAGGCACGGCAGTTTACCGGCCAGCAAAATGACCAACGTCAGCAGCCGGCGGTACCGCAACAGGAAGTAATCAGTACTGATGGGGAAAATGTCACCCAGCTGGCCGAAGAGGCCGCAGGAGACAAGGCACCGGTAAGGCCTACGCAGTCAGCACCAGCACAGCAGGCCGCTGGCAATGAACCGGTGAGCATGTTCCAACAGAGTCTGAATGACAGCATCAGGGGGATTGACCAGTCAAGTGATGTCCAGCAGACAAGCGCACCACAGGATGACTTTAATGTACCACGGCAGATTATTGACCAGGCCAGACTCCTGCGCCGGGGGGCAGACACCCAGATGGTGATTAAGCTGAATCCGGAGCATTTAGGGGAACTGACCTTGAAGGTCACCGTCAGTGCCAATGGCGCGGTGAATGCGTCTTTCCACAGCGATAATGCTCAGGTCAGAGCGATTATTGAAAACACGCTGGTGCAGTTAAAGCAGGAACTTAACAATCAGGGCCTAAAGGTCGATAATGTCGATGTTTATGCCGGGCTCAGTGATGGACAGCTGCCACAGGGAGAAGGGCAGCAGGCCTGGCAGCAGAATCAGGGTCAGCATGGCACCGGTACAGGCAATGTGGCCAGCATCGGCGGCGTGGAAGAGTATGGTGAAGACACCGCAGTCACGGCTGCTGCTGCAGCAGAATCTCAGGTCGCAGCCGAGGGCGTAGATTACAGAATTTGACGAGAAGGTGAAAAATGTGGCCAATACACTAAACACTATTACCGTAGATGGCGTAACACAGACTTTGGAAAGCTATCAGGCATCCCAGACACAGAAAGCAACGGATAACAGCGCCTTGGGCAAGGATGCCTTCTTGCAGCTTTTGGTTACTCAGATGAAATATCAGGACCCCCTTGACCCACAGGATAACGGTGAATATCTGGCTCAGCTGGCACAGTTCTCCGCCCTTGAGCAGATGACCAACGTAGCTGACGGTTTGGGGGATGTGTCCAAACTGGTGGGCAACATTGATACCTCTGTACTGGTAGGCCAGCTCAGCAATATGATTGGCAAGGATGTACAGTGGATAAAGGAGACTTCATCTACGGATGAAAACGGCAAAGTCACGACTACCAAGACCACTATGGAGGGCGTGGTGACAGGCGTCAGCATTTCCGATGGCTCGCCCA
Organism: Selenomonas sp. AE3005; assembly: GCF_905233635.1. Taxonomy (GTDB): domain Bacteria; phylum Bacillota; class Negativicutes; order Selenomonadales; family Selenomonadaceae; genus Selenomonas_A. The sequence goes on from NZ_CAJODG010000009.1 coordinate 21,800, forward strand.
CGATTATCGCCGATGTAAACGGCACGAAGCACAAGGTGTCCATCAGCGAAATCAGCCGTATCGGTGAGAGCACCTGAACAGTCAAAACCGCATAAGGGAGGAGTCATATCATGGATGATACGAGAGTTTTTATGGGCGCAATGCCCATCCTTCCAACTCACGGACGAAGCGCAAAACTGTCAGCGGAACAGGGGCAGCAGTCCTCAGGACAGCTCAGTTTTCAGGCGTATCTTAAAAGTGCAAGGGAGAAGCAGTCACAGAATGTGACCTTCTCCTCCCATGCACAGAGCCGCCTGCAGGAGAGAAATATAAACCTGACAAATGAGGACTTGGCCCGGCTCAATTCCACCGTTGACAAGCTGGCGCAAAAGGGAGCGAGAGAATCTCTCGTTTACATGCAGGAGGTGGCGCTGGTCGTCAGCGTAGCCAACCGCACGGTAATCACCGCCCTCAATAAATTGCAGGGGGCAGACAACATTATAACGAATATTGATAGTGCAGCAATCATTTAAAAAGTTGGACCGATGGGAGATAGTTCCCTAGGAGACTTGAAGATACCGACCGATTGACGTATCTTACCTAAATGAATATTTTAGATTGCTGCATCATAAGAACGACTTTGTTGTAAGGAAAGGATGTCGATTCATTATGATGCGTTCACTTTTTTCGGGAGTTTCCGGCCTTAAAGGACATCAGACGAGAATGGATGTTATCGGCAACAATATCGCCAATGTAAATGCTACAGGCTTCAAATCCAGCCGTGTTACCTTTGCCGATACGCTTTCACAGACCCAGACGGCGGCCTCCGCGCCGGGGGATACGCTGGGCGGTACGAACCCCAAACAGATTGGTCTGGGCACGGGCGTAGCCAGCATTGACCTGCTCTTCACCGATGGCAGTGCCCAGCAGACAGGTAAAAATACGGACGTGGCGTTGTCTGGTAATGGCTTGTTCGTGGTGAAGAGTGGCAATGACACCTACTATACCCGTGACGGCGCTTTTGAATTCGATGCAGACGGCAACTATGTCCTGCCGGGCAGCGGTCACTATGTACAAGGCTGGATGGCTAAAGACGGTGTGCTGACGACTAATGGCGGCGTGGAAAACATCGTGGTCAAGGCCGGCAAGAGCATGGCGGCTAAGGCATCGGAAACGATTACCTATGAAAACAATCTAAACTCAGCGGCGTTGACGATTACTAGTATATCGGGAGGGACGGTTACTCCTATTACAGCTGCTTCGTCAACAAATCCTGTTACATTAACTATTGGCAGTACTAATTATAGTGTAACGGCGATAAGTGGAAATTTAGATCCATCTTCTTCTTGGTCGGTTAAGACGGCAGCAGCTAGTGGTGCAACTGCTATAGTTATAACAGATGGAACTACTGATGTGACTTGTACGCTTAGCGTTGCTACAACAGCTGATATTGCTGCAGGAACTACTGTAAGCAGTATTTCTGGTGGCACAGGTGATGCTGATTCACCTCTTACAGCTAGTACAGCTTCTCCTGCAACGCTTACAATGAGTGACGGCAGTACAGTTACCCAGACTAGTGGAACCTATACGGTTGGCTATAGCTTGCCAATCACCACTACGGTCAATGTTTATGATACGCTGGGCAATGTGCATACCTTGAATCTGTTTTTCACTAAAACCAAAATAGACAGTACTGACGGTAATGAGTGGACATTATCTTTGAACTCGAACATAAAAAAAGATACAACAACGATTACTGAAACAGACGGTACAAAAACTACAGTTAAACTTACCCCAGTGACCATAAACTTTACTACATCAGGTAAATATAAAAGCGGCGATGGCGCTGCTAATCTTACGTTGACAAATGGTGCTTTAGGGACACAAAATATTGCCCTTAGCCTTTCAAAACTTACTCAATATGCAGGTAGTAACACGGTAAAAGGTGAGGCCAACGGCAATGCGGCTGGAACGTTAAAGAGCGTTTCCATTGACCAGTCCGGCATTATCACAGGTGTGTACACCAATGGTGTGCGCCAGTCAGAGGCTCAGATTGCCATTGCGCAGTTCAGTAACGCCTCCGGCCTGACCAAGACAGGCAGCAGCCTCTATCAGGAATCCAACAACTCCGGCACGGCTAATGTCAAGACGGCTGCCGACTTGGGCGTGACCATCACTCCTTCGGCTCTTGAAATGTCCAATGTGGATATTGCCAATGAATTCTCCGATATGATTATCACCCAGCGTGGCTTCCAGTCCAACTCCAAGGTTATCACCGTCGGTGATGAAATGCTGGAAACCCTTATCAATATGAAGCGCTAAGTTTTATGTAACTCCGTTGACGCTATGGTGGCGGCAACGGAGTTTTTATGTAAATTGCAGTTTGTAAGTTAGTTCGCGCTGAATTTATCCCGTTCATACTATGCACGGGGTTCACGGGGAGTAATTTTTCTGTTTCCGCTAAACGACCCGCCCTGATAAGTTTCAGCTGTTTAGTTACCTGCGCCGGGCAGGCCAACGGCGCTCCTTTCAGCGTACTGTTTAGCTAATAACTACGGCGTGCCGGCCTTCGCTGACGCTCAGGCAGTCGCTCCAGACAGAAAAACCACTCCCCGTTCGCTCCAAGCAGCGGATTATACATTTGTCACGAACTCGTCCCTTCTCGTAACAAGCACATCGATGTAATTGCTTGCTTACCGCCGCAGCCCAGCGGATTGATACACATATTTACTCAAGTGGAGGTGGGGATGCTTTTTCGCAGCGGAACGACTGCCCGAACAAAGTGAGGGCTGGCCCACAAACAGCATAAACGGAAAGCCAAGCTGACAGACGCGCCGTTGGCCTGCCCGGCGCAAGGTCACTATAAGACGATATTTTACTAGTGGGTCATTTAGTGCAGTGAGAAAAAGTATTCCCACCTCCGCCCACTGAGCTGTAACAAATTGTATTTAAGCACGCATTGGCAAACTGCAATTTGTATGCCCAAGCAATATAGAGACCCGTTTCACCCTGTATAACGGTGATTTTTTTGGGGATTTACTAAGAATCTTTAAATTTTAAAAGGAAAATGAAGATTCAGTGACGAATTTAAGAGTGAATAAGGAAATGTGACGAAAGAAGGAGGAAGCAGCTATGATTAAACTGACAAAGTTTAATTCTCAAATAAATAAAAAAGGAGAATTTGTGCTTAATGCCGAAATAATAGAAACGATAGAAGAAACACCTGACACGGTTGTCACTCTCACCAATGGCAAGAAGTTCATCGTGGACGAGCCTATGGATGAGGTGGTACGCCGCGTCATGAAGTACCGACGGGCTCTGCATCAATTTTGATGTGGACAATATCCCATAAGTTGGTATAATGAAAAAGCAATTTGCGATGGAGGGATAAATCTATGGCTGACGAAGAAAAAGACACAGACGCGGCGCCAGAAGAAGAAAAGAAGAAAAAATCACCGATAATTCTGGTTGCTGTACTGGTTCTGCTTGGCCTGGTGCTCGCCGGCGGCATATCATTCTTTATTACCACTAAGATGATGGCGGAAACGGCCACCGAGTCGGTAAATGAGCATCATGACCCCGGCAAATTTATCAAGCTGGGCGATGCTAAGGAAGGTATTCTGGTCAATGTCGGCGGTCAGAAGGCAGGCAAGTTCCTGAAAGCCGGTATCGTTCTCGAGATGAATCCGGGCAAGAAGGACAACCTGACTGAAGAAGGAGCACTGCTCCCCATGGCCGAAACGAAGATTCTTGATACCACGATGCAAATCCTGCGCAGCGCCAAACTGGATGAGTTCGACGCCAATAAGCAGGACGAGCTGAAGAAGAAGATTAAGGACGAACTCAACACCAAGCTGGGGCCTGGTTCAGTGTATGATGTGTATATTACAAGCTTCCTGCTTCAGTAAGATGTTCGTATCATAGCAGGGAGGAGGGCGTAGATTGGCAGAGGATGTACTGTCTCAATCTGAGATAGATAAACTGCTTTCCGCACTGTCAGACGGAACCGTATCGGCAGAAGAAGTCAAAGCAGACGAAGAACAAAAGAAAATCAAGACATACGACTTCAAGCGTCCAGACAAGTTCTCCAAGGATCAGATACGAACGTTGTTTATGTTGCATGAGAGCTTTTCACGGCTTTTAAATACGTATTTGTCCACCCACCTGCGCACATTGGTTAATGTAGAGGTGGCTTCGGTAGAACAGCTTACTTATCAGGAGTTTGTTCAGTCACTGGCAAATCCGTCGGTTATCAGTATCGTGGCGGTGCCCCCGTTAAAAGGGAACATCATCATGGAAATAAATACTGAAATCGCCTTTGCTTTTATCGACCGTGTGTTTGGCGGTGAAGGCAAGGTGGGGATAAAAACCCGGGTGCTGACAGAAATCGAAGAAGTGGTAGTCAGACGGTTTATTGATACCGCCTTGGGACATTTAAAGGAAGCCTGGCTGAATGTGGTGGAATTTTTCCCCGCATTGGAAACAATGGAGTCTAACCCGCAGTTCACCCAAATTGTGCCGCCAAGTGATATGGTGGTCATTGTTACCATCCAAATGAAGGTGGGTGAAGTCGAGGGTATGATGAATATCTGTATTCCCTATCTGGTGCTTGAACCGGTTATGTCAAAACTTACAACCACCTTCTGGGTGGCGTCATCAGTATCCAGGGATGATGACCCTGAGCAGGTAAAACTCCTGCAGCGCAAGATTGAGCGCACTAAGGTGCCCTTTGTGGTACAACTCGGAGAACTCAACCTTACGATTCATGAGTTCCTGACTTTGGGATTCGGTGATGTCCTGCAAATGGACACCCGAGTGGATGATAATTTATTGTGTTTGGTGGGGAAAAAACCTAAATTTTATAGCAGGCCGGGTAAAAGCGGCAAGAAGATGGCGGTTCAAATCACCAAAATTTTAAACGAAGGAGATGAAAATACTGATGAGTGACGATATGATCTCGCAAGAGGAGATTGACGCCCTGCTTAATGGCGGTGGGATACCAGCAGCGGACGGCGATGCAGCACCGGCGGGAGAGTCCGAGGCACCTGCTGAGGAACCAGCAAGCCCCGACAGTAGTTCATCTCAGTTTGATGATGTACTCACGGATATAGAAAAGGATGCATTGGGGGAGATTGGCAACATCTCCATGGGCAGTGCCGCTACTACCCTTTCAGTACTGTTGGGACACAAGGTAAATATCACGACGCCTACGGTGTCTGTGTCCTCTATGAGTATTATTCAGGAACAGTACCCCATGCCCTATCTCATTGTAGAAGTAGGCTATACCATCGGCATTGACGGCAATAACGTTTTGGCCATTCAGGCTCAGGACGCAGCCATTATCGCTGACTTAATGATGGGCGGCGATGGCACGAATCCTGATACGGAAATAAACGAAATCGCCATGAGTGCTGTGGGCGAATCCATGAACCAGATGATGGGTACGGTGGCCACGTCCCTGTCAACGATGTTCAATAAAAAAATTGATATCTCACCACCCAAGGTAAACCTGATTGATTTCGGCAATGAAGATAAGGTTTCGGAAGTATTGGGCCAGACAGACCCCATAGTTTGTACATCGTTCCGTATGGAAGTTGATGGTCTTATCGACAGCGAAATCATGCAGATTTTGCCGGTGAATGTGGCCAAGGAAATGGTTGAGGCGCTGACCAGTGGTGCTGTTGAAGAACCCGAGCCAGAGCCGGCACCAGCTCCAGCACCACCGCCACCACCGCCGCCACCTGCGGCGGCACCAGCTCCGGCCCCGGCCCCTGCAGCAGCTCCGCCACCTATGGCGGCTCCTCAGCAGCAGATGGCTCCGCCGGTTATGGCACCTCCACCGGGAGGCGGTTATGGTTACGGCATGCCCATGCCGGGCGTGGCGGCCAATGTACCTGTGCAGCCGGCCCAGTTCACACCGCTGAATATGCAGCCGGTGCAGGTTAATGACGCCAACATCGGTTTGATTTTGGATGTGCCCTTGTCGGTGACAGTGGAGTTGGGACGTACCAATAAATCCATCAAGGATATTTTGGAACTTACCAATGGCTCTATCGTCGAACTGGATAAGCTGGCCGGTGAACCTGTAGATATCAATGTCAATGGTAAATTCCTGGCCAAGGGCGAAGTTGTTGTTATCGATGAAAATTTCGGTGTGCGTATCACTGAAATTGCCAGCCCTGCTGAACGGGCAGCAAAATTGCAGTAGTTTCCTAAAGACTTAGGTTGTAGAGAGGTTCTTGTCTAAAACAAGACTTTCTTATATAATAAAAACAATGTTGAACCAAGTCGAATGTTTTTAAGATGAGGAGAGATGGAACATGGCAGTAAGAGTATTGGTCGTTGACGACGCGGCATTTATGAGAATGATGGTTAAAGATATTCTGTCTAAAAACGGCTACGAAGTAGTTGGTGAGGCAGAAAATGGTATGAAGGCTCTGGAAAAATACCAGGAACTGAAACCGGACCTCGTTACCATGGATATCACCATGCCGGAAATGGATGGTATTAGTGCTGTCAAGGAAATCAAGAAAGTTGACCCCAATGCTAAAATCGTTATGTGCAGTGCTATGGGTCAGCAGGCCATGGTTATCGAGGCTATTCAGGCCGGTGCCCGTGACTTCATCGTTAAGCCTTTCCAGGCTGACCGCGTGTTAGAGGCTGTCCGTAAAGCAGTAGGCTAATGGGAAAGAAAAGTGTTTTTCTGGCGTGTTTCGTGGTAATTGCTATATTCTTAATCGGTGGAGATACTGCCCTGGCAGCCGAGGAGGCTGCCAAGGGCGGTTATTTAGCCGGTTATGAAGATACTGACCCACGGCCGGCACCTATTTCCTGGTGGTCAACGATTGCTTATTTGGTCAGCCTCTTTGTTATTTTTGTCTTTGTCGTAGGGCTGGCTTATTTTGCTGCCCGTTTTATTGGCGGCAAATTTGCTCAGCAAAAACTTGGGTATGGAGGACGTATTTTATCGCACCTGCCTTTGGGGCCTAATCGTTCGGTATGTGTTATTGAAATGAGCGGCCGGGTATTTATGCTGGGGGTTACGGAGCATTCCATAACCCTGCTGACAGAGATTACTGACGAAGAAGAAATCGAGCGTCTGCACCGGGAAGATTTAGCCTTTGGCAAGATGCCGGATATGTTTTCCCAGCAGCTGGGGACTTTGGCCGGACTGGTTCAGAAGGTGCCGCCAATATTTCGCAAATGAGTAACTGGCCTGCAGATATGGTCACAGTAAAAGGAGTTGTGGGCAGTTGAAACGCCGAAATATCTTTATTATGGCAGGGGGGCTTATCCTCTTGCTGCTGGGGGCACAAGAGGCACTGGCGGCACCACTGATACCTTCGGTGAACGTGGACATAGGTTCCTCCGGCAAGCCGCAGGATGTAGCGGTGACATTGCAGGTAATGGCGCTGCTGACCATCTTGTCGCTGGCCCCGGGAATTCTGATTATGACCACGTCATTTGTGCGTATTGTGGTGGTTATCGGTTTTTTGCGCAATGCACTGTCAACGCAAAACGTGCCGCCTAACCAGGTCGTTATCGCCTTGTCCCTGTTTTTGACGTTTTATATCATGTCTCCCTATTGGAGTCAGGCCAACGAAAATGGGATTCAGCCCTATATGGCAGGACAGATTACCCAGGAACAGGCACTTAAGAATGTAGTGGAGCCTATCCGGGAGTTCATGTTTAAGCAAACCAGGGAATCTGATTTGGCGTTGTTTGTCAATCTGGCTGATGATGAACGGCCGGAAACGCAGGAGGACGTATCGACGTTCACCCTGATTCCAGCTTTTGTTATCAGTGAGTTAAAAACAGCTTTCCAAATTGGTTTCATGATATACGTGCCCTTTATCGTCATTGATATGATTGTGGCAAGTACCTTGATGTCCATGGGTATGATGATGCTGCCGCCGGTTATGATATCCCTGCCCTTTAAGATACTGTTGTTCGTCATGGTCGATGGTTGGCATCTGCTGATAAAATCACTGATTGTCAGCTTTAAATAATCACGGGACGTTTATGGAGAAAAGAGGTGTGGGGCATGTCAGGTGATTTGGTTGTCCAGCTTGGACAAGAGGCATTGTTTATCGTTATGATAGTGGCAGCTCCCATGCTGGGACTGGGCCTTATCGTTGGTTTGCTGGTCAGTGTGTTTCAGGCTACGACCTCGATACAGGAACAGACTCTGGCCTTTATCCCTAAGATTATAGCCGTGTTTGTGGCAATCCTGATTTTTGGCCCCTGGATGCTGCGTATCATGACAGAATATCTGACCAATATACTGGTAAACCTGCCGGGTTATATTGGTTAAGGAGCAGCCAATGGATTTTTTTACGCTTATGCAAGGTCATGCAGCAGTGTTCCTGCTGCTGTTAACCCGTGTCAGCGGTATATTCATAATTTCGCCGTTTTTCGGCAGTATGAATATACCTGTGTATTTTCGGGCAGCAGCCTCATTGGCCTTTGCTTTGGTATTGTTCCCGGTGGTGGATAACTTCCAGAGTATCACAGCGCCTGCTACAGTCTTAGGCTATACCGGAGCAGTACTTAGTGAGCTCTTTGTGGGCTGGCTTATTGGCTTTGTGGCCTATGTTGCTTTTGCGGCCATCACTATGGCTGGTAAGGTTATGGATATGCAGGCGGGTTTTGCCGTTGTAAATGTAATGGATCCAACTTCCGGTCAGCAAATGCCGCTTATCGGAAGTTTTCTTTATAATTTGGCTATAATTGTCTTTGTGGTGACCAATGGCCACCACATGATTATATCGGCCCTGTTTGAAAGTTTCAAAATGGTGCCGCTTTTGGGGGCTGAACCCAATTTATCCCTGCCGCTCATTATCGCGCGGTTTACAACGGGGATTTTCTTTACGGGTATGAAAATTGCCATGCCGGTAACTTTTGCTATCCTGCTGACCAACGTTGGCCTGGGTATATTGGCCCGTACAATGCCCCAGATGAATATATTTGTCGTGGGTATTCCCATGCAGCTGACTGTGGGTATGCTGATACTCACCATGGTGCTGCCGTTCTACATCTTATTTTTGGATGTGTTGTTCAATGAAATGTATGGAAATATCACAATTGCATTGGAGGCCCTGCAATAGAGCTGACTTTGTCTTTGATTTGCAGCTTTTTGCCGGCGATGATAAGACAGAGGAGCCAACCGCCAAAAAGCGGGAGGACGCCAAGAAGAAAGGTCAGGTCGGCCGCAGTACCGATATGAGCGCGGCCTTTGTCCTGCTGATGGGGTTCTTTATCATCAAGCTGCTATGGGAGAATATCTACCATAGCATAGCGGCTTATACTACTTATATATTTTCGCACCTCAATCAGCCGGTGGATACGGAAAATATCATCCGCATTTTCATTGGTATAATTGAGCTGCTGGCGCAGACGGCCTTGCCGATAATGATAGCGATTATGGCAATTGGTCTGGCTATAAATTTCTTTCAGGTGGGACTTAACTTCAATACGGAGGCCATTGGCTTTAAACTGGATAAGCTGAACCCTATCAATGGTTTTGGACGCATTTTTTCCAAACGTTCCCTGATGGAACTGGTCAAATCCCTGATGAAAATTGCAATTATCGGTTTTTTCTTATATGATTTTCTTATTGACCACTTGATGGAAATGCCCCAGTTCATTTATTTTGATTTACCTACCAGTCTGGCGCAGATTTCTGATATAATTTTTAAGATGGCCTTTGAAGTTATCGGGGTTATCATGATAGTAGGTTTTATGGATTATGCCTATCAGAAATGGCAGACCACCCAGGACCTCAAAATGTCCAAGCAGGAAGTTAAGGACGAAATGAAACAGTCCGAAGGTGACCCGCAGATTAAGGGTAAAATCAAACAGAAACAGCGGCAGATGGCCATGTCTCGCATGATGCAGGAAGTACCGAAGGCCGATGTAATCGTAACCAACCCGACACACTTTGCTGTGGCCTTAAAATATGAAAAGGGCATGGTGGCCCCACAGATAGTGGCTAAAGGCCAGGACCTGGTGGCCAGGCGCATTAAGGAAATCGCCAATGAAAACCGGGTGCCCATTGTGGAGAATAAACCGTTGGCCCGGGCGCTGTACGCCTCCACGCAGGTGGGGGATATGGTACCGGCCGAACTTTATCAGGCGGTGGCGGAAGTGCTCGCCTATGTATATCGTCTAAAACAACGCCGTCGGGCATAAGCAATAAAGGAGTAACACTATGGCTGCACAACAGGCAGCTGCCCCCAGTAATGCGTTTGGCAAGGGCAGTTTTGTTCAAAAATACAGCGATGTAATGATAGCGGTAGCTATCGTCACCATCGTTGTCATGATGATTATCCCCCTGCCGACGTTGCTGCTGGATATGCTTATTTGTCTGAACATCACAGTGGCACTCCTGCTGGTGATGTCGGTAATCTACAACAAAGAGGCGCTGGACTTATCCATATTCCCGTCTTTGCTGCTGATAACAACTTTGTTCCGGCTGGCGCTGAATATTTCGTCCACGCGACTGATTCTGCTGGACGGCTACGCCGGGGAAGTAATCACCGCTTTCGGTAATTTCGTTGTCGGTGGTAATCCGGTTGTAGGTTTTATCATGTTTATCATTCTGGTAGCGGTAAACTTTATCGTTATCACCAAAGGTTCGGAACGTGTAGCTGAAGTATCGGCCCGTTTCACTTTGGACGCAATGCCTGGTAAGCAGATGTCCATCGATGCTGACCTCAATCAGGGTGCGATTTCTGATGCAGAGGCCAAAATCCGCCGCGAAAAGATTCAGCACGAGGCTGACTTCTTCGGCGCTATGGACGGTGCGTCTAAGTTCGTTAAAGGTGATGCCATTGCGGCTATCATCATCATGTTTATCAATATCGGCGGCGGTTTCGTCATCGGTATGATGCAGCGAAATCTGGAGGCCATTCAGGCCCTGCAGACATACACCTTGCTTACGGTAGGTGAAGGTCTGGTCAGCCAGATTCCTGCCTTGCTGATTTCCACGGCTACAGGTCTTATTGTTACCAGGGCCGGAGCGGAAGGCAATCTGGGCAGCGACATCGTGGGCCAGCTCTTCCACAATGACCGTATCTTCTTCATTTTGGGCGGCGTGCTCATCTTCTTCTCCATCGTACCTGGCCTGCCGGGGATTCCCTTTTTGGCTTTGGCAGTGTTCTGTCTGATTATCGGCCGTCTCCTTAAACAGCAGACTGAAGTCAAGACGGAGGTACAGCAGGAGGAAAAGAAGGTACAGGAAAAGAAAAAGGCAACTACGCCGGAAAATATTGTTTCCCTGCTGCAGGTTGACCCCATGGAACTCGAGATTGGTTACTCGCTGATTCCGCTGGTTGATACCGGCCAGGGCGGTGACCTCTTAGACCGTATCGTCATGATACGACGGCAATGCGCTTTGGAACTGGGCCTTGTGGTCCCGACAATCCGTATTCGCGATAACATTCAAATCAAACCCAATGCTTATATAGTCAAGCTGAAAGGGATTGAGATAGCCAAGGGCGAGCTGATGCTTGACCATTATCTGGCGATGAATTCGGGCACGGTCTTTGAAGAGGTGCCCGGCATAGAGACCACGGAGCCGGCTTTTGGCCTGCCTGCCCTCTGGATTCCGGAAAACGAGCGGGAGCAGGCGGAACTAAATGGTTATACGGTTGTAGATGCAGTGTCCGTACTGGCTACCCATCTCACCGAGGTCATCAAACAGCATGCTGATGAAATCCTTGGCCGTCAGGAAACGCAGAACCTTATCGACAATCTCAAAAAGAGCAATCAGGCGCTGGTGGACGAAGTTGTCCCCGACCTGCTCAGCGTCGGCGAGATTCAAAAGGTTTTGGCAAACCTCCTGCGGGAACGCATTTCCATCCGCGATATGGGGACCATTTTGGAGGTGCTGGCAGATTACGCCAGAGCGACCAAGGATACGGAAATACTCACCGAGTATGTCCGTCATGCCATGTCCCGGCACATTACACAGCAGAATGTGCAGAATGGGACGCTGCCATGTATCACGCTGGACCCGGCTTTGGAAAACCGCATTGCCGGCGGTGTACAGCGCACCGAGCATGGTTCATACGTCAGCATAGACCCGGATTCCATGCAAAAACTGGTTACGGCGCTCAATGAAGAGCTGCCGAAACTTACTAATATGGGCTATCAGCCAATCGTGCTGACTAGCCCGGCTGTACGCCTGTATTTCCGCAAATTGGTGGAACGTTCCGTTCCGGGATTGATTGTTCTGTCCCATGCGGAAATTGAACAGAGTGTAGAGATTCAAGTTCTTGGGGTGGTGAAGATTTAAGTTGCAGATAAAAGTAGTGAAGGCCTCCTCCATGAAGGAAGCCATGGAACAAGTTAAAGAGGAGTTAGGCAGCGATGCCGTTATCCTGCATACAAAAAAATATCGTGAAGGCGGTATTATGGGCTATAAGGCCAAAGAAGTTGTGGAAGTGACTGCCGCTATTGAAGAGAGTAATGAGGACAGCCGGCTTAAAGCACGAGCCAAGCGCAGTCTGCTCCCTGATAATGACAAGGGTGCCGGCAGCCACCTGGACGTGGTTTCCCCGGCCTCCCCGGTCATGCCGCATACAGTGCTGAATCAGTACAAGACAAACGGCACGGAAACGGGCGTACGCATGGCGGAGGCGCCGATAGCAGCGCCCAGTTTCCAGCCGTTAATGCCCGAGAAGCAGAACTTAGTTACCGCAGTAGAACAACCAAAGGAAGATGCAGAAGTGATGTCAGCAACGGAAGTTTCCCCGGCAGTACAGCCGATGGCTGTGACTTCAAATCCTGAAGATGCTGAAAAGATTCAAAAGCTGGAGGCCGAACTGGCGCAGATGAAAACTTTGCTGACGCAGGTTATGAGCAAAGACCAGCCGCAGGATGAAGTATCCTTGCAGGAGGCCCTGCGCCGTCAGGAAGTCGATGAGGATATTCTTAAAGACATGGCGGCTCGAACCGCCGCCGGCGACATGCTGATGGATTGCCTCGATAAACGGGCTCCGGAGGTATTGGCTGAGTATCTCGCAGGCAAGATGAACTTTGCTGAGGGGATTACGCTAAACAAGCACGGTGTACGGATTGTGGCACTTATTGGTGCTACTGGTGTCGGCAAAACCACAACGCTGGCCAAGATTGCAGCGCGTTTTGTCCTGGAGAAAAATATCCGGGCCGCCCTGATTACTGCCGATACCTATCGTATTTCGGCGGTGGAGCAGCTGAAAACCTATTCTGATATCATCGGCCTGCCACTGGAGATAGTCTACTCTCCTGATGAACTTAAGGTGGCTATTCACAGGCACAGGGATAAGGACCTGATCCTTATTGATACAGCTGGCCGCAGTCAGCATAACGAGTATCAGATGAAGGAATTACAGGATTTCCTGGCCGTGGATTCCCGTATTGAAAAACATCTCGTTATGAGTGCTACGACCAAGAACCGCGATGTCGCTGATATTCTGGATAAGTTCTCGGTTTGCAATCCGAGCCGGGTGATTTTCACGAAAACGGATGAAACCAGCAGCCTGGGAATGATTGTAAATCTTTTGGCCGATAAGGATATTGCCCTGTCTTTTATGACGAATGGGCAGAGTGTCCCTGATGATATTGTTCCGGCCACTGCCGATAAACTAGCTGCATTACTGTTGAGGGAATAATATGCAAGACCAGGCAGCAAGACTGCGTCAATTAGTAGACAAAACAGAATATGAACCCCAGGCACCGGTGGAGACCAACAAGCCATCGCTGTCGGCATTGGGGCCCAGAGTCATTGCTATTACCAGCGGTAAGGGCGGCGTAGGCAAGACCAATATAACTGTAAATCTGGCGATTGCCTTAGGCATGACTGGTCAACGGGTACTGGTTATCGATGCTGACCTTGGTATGGCCAACGTGGATGTTGTCCTTGGGAGCATGAGTAAAAAGCACCTGTTGAATCTGCTCGAAAAAGATGTTCAGCTGCAGGATGTCCTGATAAAAGGACCCTATGGCGTGAATTACATTTCCGGCGGTTCCGGTATTGAAAAGGCGGCGGACTTCACTTATGAAGAACGGCAGCGCCTGATGCAAAAGCTCAATGGCTGCGGCCAGATGGCCGATATCATTCTCATTGATACCGGTGCCGGTCTGGGAAAAAATGTCATGGACTTTATTCTCGCGGCTGATGAGGTGCTGCTGATAACCACACCGGAACCGACAGCACTGACCGATGCGTATGCGGTGCTTAAGGCCTATAGCATGTACGCCGCCAATAAGAATATAAAGCTGGTAGTCAACAGAGTTTATGATGAAGTGGAAAGCCGGGAAGTCGTTGCTAAATTACAGCAGACGTCCACTCGCTTTTTGAATATGCCGATTGATTGTTTGGGCTACGTCTTTGAGGACAGTGCAGTTATGAAGTCGGTACGCCAGCAGCAGCCGTTCTTAGCTGCCCAGCCTGCCAGTGTAGCCTCACGCTGCATACAGGGATTGGCTAATAGTATCCTGTATGGCAGTAAAATGACTGTTAAACGTGGCTGGAAAGGATTTTTGCGACAAATTTTTAATTTTTCGCGCTAAACATGGAGGAACTTGTTTATGACGGGCGAATTAGTAAAAGCAGAAGAAATCTTAAAACTTGGTCAACGCGTCGAATTCTATGTAGATGCCGACGATACGCGCTATGCCAGCCGTATCGAAGATATCACTGATGATGGCCTGGAAGTGGCGATGCCCATAAGCAGCAAGCATGTGCCTGTCATCCCCGTTATCAATGAAAAAATTTACGGTGTAGCTATTGGCAATCAGTGCCACTATCGTTTCTTTACGGTGTTTAAGGGTATCGGCCGCAAGGATGACCGTATTCCCATTTGGCATCTGACCATGCCCAAGACCGTGGAGCGGTTTCAGAACCGTCAATTTGTAAGGGTGAGGGTCAATATGACCGCCACCATCAGAATTGTCGATGAGGATGGTACCATCAATGATGCCGAAACTGTCCCCGTGGTGGATTTGAGCGGCAGCGGTATCTGTTTTTCCTTAAACCGTGAAGTACCGAAGACAGCGAAGGTCGGTCTGGAGCTGTCAGGTATTCCCGAAGCCGGGCATATTGATGTGATGTGTCGGGTGGCGCATGTAGCACCGGTGGAGCGCAGTGACGGTTCTGTTATTTATCATGTGGGGGCTGCATTCCAGCATTTGCCCCGGGCAACCAGTAACAAAATCGTCCGGTATCTGTTCGCTATACAGCGTGCCAATATTGCCAAAGGTATCAAAGAGTAAGTAAAAGTAAGTTAATGGGATAAGGAAACGTGGCCGGATAAAAGAGGTGAGCGGGATGATACGTGTCGTGATTGCCGATGACTCAGCATTCATGCGTAAAGTTCTGACGGATTTATTTACAAAACAGCCTGATTTTGAGGTGGCAGCTACAGCTGCCAACGGTAAGGAAGCCATTGACAAGGTGGTTGAATTGCAGCCTGATCTGGTGACAATGGATGTAAATATGCCTGTAATGGATGGACTGAATGCCTTGGCCGTCATCATGGAAAAGAGGCCAACCCCGGTGGTGATGCTCAGCAGCCTCACACAGCAGGGGACAGAGGCTACTGTGCGTGCCCTGAGTCTGGGGGCGGTGGACTTTGTCAGTAAAGCTGGTGGCAGCATATCGAAATTGGATGCCATCGAAGATGAATTGTTAGAAAAGTGCCGCAATGCTGCCAAAGCCAGAGTGCGCAAGATGACATATGTTCCGCAAAAGAAAATCACCATGGAAACTACTGCGGCCAGCAAGCCGGCGCCACCGGTGATGAAACGGGTGGAACTGCCGGTGCGGCAGGGGCTGAAACTGGGCGGAACAGCAACGCCGCCAACTCCGCAAAAGGAACAGCCGGCAGGCTTTGGCATCCGGCGCAACAATCCGCTTTTGCAGGTTCGGGGACGTCCCCAGCCGCCAGCACCGAATAAGGTAACGCCAGTGGTGATGGGCAGTACCGGTAATGGTGCCAATAAATTGGTGGCTATCGGGACTTCTACTGGCGGCCCACAGGCTCTGCAGCAGGTTATAACACGCCTGCCGGCTGATTTGCCCTGTGGTGTAGTCGTAGTTCAGCACATGCCGGCAGGTTTTACCAAGGCATTAGCTGACAGGCTGGATACCATCTCACAGGTTTCCGTGAAAGAAGCCGAAGATGGTGATGTGATTCAGCCGGGTCATGTATATATAGCTCCAGGCAGTCATCATTTAAAGGTAAGAGACGATGGTGGCAGCCGAAAAATAACACTTAATCAGGACCCACCTGTAGGTAATCACCGGCCAGCAGTAAATGTCATGTATGACTCAGTGGCTCCTATAGGCAAGAACCTGGTGGCAGTCATCATGACGGGCATGGGCTGTGATGGCTGTGAAGGGATGAAAAAAATCAAGGCCTCCGGCGGTTACAGCATCGCTCAGGATGAGCCCACATGCGTAGTCTACGGTATGCCAAAAGCTGTTGTGGATGCGGGACTTGCTGATGAAGTAAAACCCATCGAAAGCATAGCTCAGGCAATCGTGGAGGCTGTAAAGAGATAAATAAGGATATAGGGGGAATACAAATGGATACCAATCAGTATATGGACATGTTTTTGGATGAATCCCACGAACATTTACAGTCTTTGAACGAAGGCCTGTTAAGTTTGGAGGAGAATTCCGAGGATTTATCAGTCGTAAATGATATCTTCCGTAATGCACATACATTAAAAGGTATGTCAGCAACTATGGGATATAATAAGATTGCTGAACTTACACATGAAATGGAAGATGTACTGGATCTTATCCGTAAGGAACAGTTGAAACTGAATGAAGATATTATTGATACCCTCTTTAAATGCCTGGATTCTCTGGAGCAGATGGTAGACAGCGTAGCTAATGGCGAGTCTGAAGATGTTGTAGACGTTAGTGACCTCGTAACTAAGCTCAGTTCCATTTCCAAGGGCGAACCGGCCCCGGCTGCTGCCCCGGCGGCACCGGCAGCTGGCGAGGCTCCGGCTGCAGCTCCAGCTGCGGACGCAGCTGCACAGGCACCGGCTATTGAGCTTACCGATACGGAAAAGGATATGCTGCGTCAGGCCAAAGAAGGCGGCATGATTGGCGTACATATTCAGGTAACCCTGGCGGAAACCTGTCTCCTGAAATCAGCTCGCTCTTACATGGTTATGAATGCGCTGGACGAGCTGGGTGATGTGATAAAATCCGTTCCGCCTGCTGAAGATTTGGAACAGGAGAAATTTGAACACAGCTTTGATATCCTGATGGTGACCGGTTCTGATAAAAAGGCCGTGGAAGATTCCTTAAGCACCATTTCGGAAATTGAAAAAATTGTGGTTGAGGTTGTAGACCCGGATAAACCCATTGCCGCAGCTCCGGCTCCAGCCGCAGCACCAGCCCCGGCACCTGCTCCGGCTGCTGCAGCCCCGGCACCCAAACCAGCACCGAAACCTGCCGCCAAACCGGCGGCAAAACCGGCCGCCGCTTCCCAGAAGAAGGGACATCAGAGCCAGTCCGTTCGTGTAGATATCGATAAACTGGATACACTGATGAACCTCATGGGCGAGCTGGTTATCAACAAGGTACGCCTGGAGCAGATTGGTCAGGCACATCGCCTCGGTGAACTCACTGAGACACTTGAACAGATGGACCGTGTAACCACCGATTTGCAGAACATCGTCATGAAGGTCCGCATGGTGCCGGTCAGCGCAGTCTTCAACCGCTTCCCACGTATGGTGCGCGACGTATCCAAAGAACTGAATAAAGAGATAAACCTGACCATCGAAGGTGAGGAAACAGAACTCGACCGTACCGTTATCGATGAAATCGGCGATCCGATTATGCACCTGTTGCGTAACTCTTTGGACCACGGTGTTGAACATCCTGATGACCGTGAAGCCAAGGGCAAACCCCGTACCGGTGAAGTCGGACTTATCGCCCGTCATGAAGGCAACAACGTCGTCATCATGGTAACAGATGACGGCAGTGGCATTGATGCCAACAAGATTCGCAAAAAGGCCATTGAAAAGGGCATGATTTCTCAGGAAGAGGCCGAGAAACTGGATGATGCCGATGCAGTCCGCTTAATCTTCCTGCCGGGCTTCTCCACCGCCGAGCAGATTACGGATATTTCCGGGCGCGGCGTAGGCATGGACGTTGTCCGCAGCAAGATTGAATCCCTGTCCGGTCATGTAGATGTTGAGACCAAGATTGACGAAGGATCGGTATTTAAGATTAAACTGCCGCTGACGCTGGCCATCATTCAGGCTATGCTGGTCAAGGTGCAGGAAGAAATCTATGCTATCCCGTTAGGCTCCATCGACAGCACGATCAATATCCAGCCCACGGATATCAAGACTGTGCGCAACCGTGAAGTCATCGTGCTGCGCGGCGAGATTATACCGATTATCCGCATGGAAGAAACCTTGCAGGTACCGCATGTGAAAGATTCTGATGAAATTTTCGTTGTGGTTGTACATGCCGGCGAAGCCAAAGCTGGTATCGTAGTCGACAACCTTATCGGTCAGCAGGAAATCGTAATCAAGACGCTGGGCAACCTGTTCACGGGTCTTAAGATGTTCTCCGGCGCAACGGTTCTCGGCGATGGCCGTGTAGCGTTGATTCTCGATGTAGCTACGATAATGCAGCAGTAAGAGGAGGCAGTAACGATGGCAAACGAAGAAAACAAGCAAAATGATGAAGTGCAGGTAGTGGCCTTTAAGCTTCGCGACGAAGAATATGGCGTAAGCATTCTTAATGTCCAGGAAATCCGCAATATGACGGACATTACCCGTGTACCTTTTGCCGCTGACTTTATCAAGGGTGTCATTAACCTGCGCGGCTCGGTCTTGCCGGTTATCGACCTGAAGAAACGTCTGGGACTTGCGGAAACACCCTATACGGAAAATACCCGTATTGTGACGGTGACGGTGGACGAACTGCACGTAGGTATGCTGGTAGATGCTGTAACCGAGGTGCTCACAATCGGCAGCAAGACGGTGGATACCAAGAAGGCTACCAATGACCGCAGCGGCTCCCGGTTCCTCAATGGTATCGGCAATGTTGACGGACGTTTGATTATCATGCTCAACTTAGAGGAAATTATAGGCGCTACTGGTGATGGGAAGTAACTTTAAAATGAGGTGTCGAATATGACCGATGAATTAAATCTTTCCGCCAATCAGCTTGACGCGTTGCGTGAGATTGGTAATGTTGGTGCGGGAAATTCGGCTACGGCTCTTTCCCAGGTCATCAATCGGAGAATTGATATGAACGTGCCCAAGGTTTCCATGGTACCGCTGGAAGCGGTACCTGACCTGGTGGGCGGCCCGGATGCGGTTGTGGTCGGGATATTCATGAGGGTTTATGGTAAGGCTCCCAGTAATATTCTGTTCCTGCTGCCGCAAAAATCGGCCTTTTATCTTGTTGATACCCTGATGGGCAAACCCCGCGGACAGACAACGAGTCTGGATTTCATGGATGAGTCAGCCCTGATGGAGATTGGCAACATACTTTCGGGCGCATACTTAAATGCTTTCTTTACCTTTACGCAGATTACCATGCTGCCCTCAATCCCGGCTTTGGCTATGGATATGGCCGGCGCACTCTTAAATGTCGTGCTGGCTCAGCTGGGACAGATGGGTGACAGGGCCCTGGTTATTGAAACGGAATTCCTGTCTGAGGATGATGGCATTAACGGCCAGTTCTTCCTTGTGCCGGATCCAGGTTCTTTGGAGACAATAATTCGTGCTGTAGGAGTTGAGTAATATGGCAGATCTTATCAGAGTCGGCATGGCCGATTATAAAGTTGGCTCTGCTCCATCAACAATCATCAGCTATGGCCTTGGATCCTGCATCGGGATTTCGCTTTATGACCCCCAGGCAAAAATCGGTGGGTTATTGCACATAATGCTTCCCGATAGTACACAGGCTCGCCCGACAGAAAACCCGGCGAAGTTTGCGGATACAGGATTACCGCTGATGCTCAAGGACGTATTGGCACTGGGAGCTAACCGCGCCCGTTTAGTGGCCAAAATTGCCGGTGGAGCACAGATGTTTGCTTTTCAGAATGCTACCGATATCATGCGGGTTGGTACCCGTAATGCTGAGGCAGCCAAGAAGATACTCAAGGATTTGAATATCAAAATTATCGCCGAGGATACGGGCGGCACTTATGGGCGCACGGTATCCATCGACCTTAATGATGGTGTGTACAAGGTTAAGACCATTGATAAAGGCGAAAAAGAGATTTAATAATGTGATTAGTAGGTGAACAGACTTTGGCTAAGTTATATGCAGCTGTGGTATTCGCTTTTATCGCCGCCCTGGTTATCATCATAACGGGGATGTCGAGTGAGGCACGAGGAATAACGGTGTTTTTTCGCAGCGTTGTGGGCTTTATCAGCTCAGGTTTATGTGTCTATATCGTGTTAAGGATTCTAGCTGCCAATGATATTGTCGATTTCGATGATTTGTTAAGAATTCCTGACGTAGCCGAAGTAGAGAATGAGGGATTGGAGACGGAAGGCGAAGAGCCCCAGGAAACAGAAGGCAGCCCCGAACAGGATGCTGGCGAAGCGGATACGGAAAGTGAAGAAACTCAGTTCGAACCGCTGACCAGTGAAAATCTGACCAGAATGGAGTCGCCGGAACAAATGTAGTGCAGATTTTATGTTTTTTGATGGATGTATACGGGAGGAGGGCGTTCGGTGGATTCATTGCTATTAGAAGATGAAGCGCCGGCTATAGATGTCGCTTCCCTGTGGCAAAGCTATCTTGCGAATAAAACTGTAGAGGCACGCAACCAGCTGGCTGAGTATTATTTACCCCTGGTCAAGCTGGTTGCGGGGCGGCTTGCCATTAGCCTGCCGGCCCATGTAGACCGGGACGATTTATTATCCAGTGGTTTTTTCGGGTTGTTGGATGCCATTGAACGCTATGATATCGAGCGTAAGAACAAGTTTGAAACTTATGCAGGTATTCGGATTCGTGGTGCGATGCTTGATTACCTGCGGGCAAAGGATTGGCTGCCAGTGGCGATACGTCAGCGTATTCGCCGCTATGAGCAGGCCATGTTTGACCTGGAGAATAAATTGGGACGGCCAGCTACTGATGAAGAATTGGCCACAGAACTAGAAGTTACAGTAAAAGAATTACAGGCACTGGAGAGTCAGCTAAGTGCTGCCACGGTTATACCGTTGGATGACTACTTACGGGCGGATTCACCACTGACTGGTGAACCAGGTCCCTCTGACCGCTTGGAAAAGGCCGAGACTAAGGAATTGCTTATGACGGCTATTGAGCGGTTGCCGGAAAAGGAAAAGAAAGTAGTGGCTCTTTACTATTATGAAGAAATGACTTTGAAAGAAATCAGCTTAGTCCTTAGTCTGTCAGAAGCGCGGATATCACAGCTCCATACGAAGGCAATTTTTCGGATGCGCGGATATCTGGCCAGGATGAAGGCGAGCTTGGTATAAGATATTCAGCCTAAGGGGGACACATCATGGATGACCAGAGATTACGACCGGCAGTCGGCGGCAAAGAAATAGGTTATCTCATCGAATTCCTTCAGGATGGTGTTTATGTAACCATATATCCCAACAAAGGCTCAGAGGTACTTTTTGAACTATCTGATGTGCGCCAGACCTTGCACGATAATAACGTTAATAATTATGATGTCATAGAACTTTCGAAGATAATTCGAGAGGCTGCAGGTCAGCCACGCAGGATTGCAGATGGTATTGATGAAGTGCCGGAAGAAGTGGAACGGGAAGGTACTGCTGAAGTGACGGCGGAAACGGACGCTGAGGAGCCTGTAGAGGAAACAGTTGCCGGCATTATTCTGGATATAAGCCGTGACCAAATGGTGGTTACGGTTCGTTACGACACGACACAGGGAACGAAACTGCCGACGGCAGAGGATATCAAGGCGGCGCTGGAAGAGAAGGGCGTTGTTTATGGTATAAATGAAGAGGCTATAAATGAGGGAGTAAAGAGTCTTACGCCCTTTGTGGCAGCTGAAGGGCTGCAGGTAAGGCACGGCGAAAACGCCCGGATTGAGCGCAAATTTGATTTGTCAGGCAAGGGACATCCCAAGATTGACGAATATGACCATGCCGATTACAAGGATATGAATCTGTTTGTACTGGCCAAGAAGGGTGAACTGCTGGCGGTACGCATTCCCCAGACGGAAGGAAAGCCGGGCAAGACGGTGTTTGGCAATGACGTTCCGGCGCGCAATGGCAGACCTATTCCCATTCCGCAGGGAAAAAATACGGAAGTCCGCAACGATAATGAGCTTTATGCCACCATTGACGGTCAGATTGTGGATTCCACCCGGAAAATTGATATCGACCCACATCTGGAAATCCGCAGCAGTGTCGGCCCGGCTACGGGCAATATCGACTTTACCGGCGGTGTCAGCATCAAGGGCAACGTGGAAGATGGCTTTATCGTCAAGGCCACGGGCGATGTCGAAATCGGCGGCATGGTAAACGGTGCGCAGGTAGAAGGCCGCAATGTAGTCATTAAAGGCGGTATCAATGGCCAGAACAAAGGGCAGATAAAAGCTGTCGAGGATGTGCAGGCGATGTTTGCGGAAAATGCCAGCATCGAGGCCGGCCGTGATGTCAGCATTATGGATGCAATCCTGCATTCCAAGATACGGGCAGGCAACCGCGTCTATGCCGAAGAAAAGCGCGGCATCATCATTGGCGGCAGTATCGCTGCCGGCGAGGAAATCCGCTGCAAGATGGTCGGCAATGCCGCTGCCGTGGCAACAAAAATGTCGGTGGGCGTTGACCCGGCACTGCAAAAGCAGTACACGGAACTATGCCGTGAATGCAAGGAGGACAAGGCGCGCTTAAAGCAAATCACGCAAATGCTCAACACTTTGGGCAAGATTGATGTGAGCCGCCTGCCGCAGCAGCGTATCGACCAAATCAATGCCCTGACCAGGTCGCAGTTCCCACTGGCCGGGAAAATCAAACGGGCCGAGAAGGAAATTACGGAGTTGGAAGAGGCTATGAACCGCATGAATGATGGCAAAATTCGTGTGGCGGATACGATTTATCCCGGTACCAGAATTTCCATCAATTCTATCATCATGAATGTGCAATCCAGTATCCGGCGCTGTCTGTTGACGGTTAAGGATGATCGTATTAACATAGGCACGTATTAAGTATGAGGGCATCGTCGGATGCCCTCACTTGTGTATGAACAGCGGAAAGAAGGAAGTAATATGGATGTCAGCCCGATGAGTATGCAGATGATAGTGCCGCGTTCCACAGATGCCGGACAGGTACAGCATAATCTGAATCAGGCCAGTGCCCTGCAGTCTGACTATCAGGCGCTGGAGCAGAAAAACGACGACAAGCTGAAACAAAAGCAGGTACGCAGCAAGGAAAATCCGGAGGACGGCCGCATAAAGGATGACCCGGAACGGCAGCGCAACCGCGGCGGCAATGAGGGCGGCGCTCGCCGGGGCAGGGAGGTTATAGAGGAACAGGCCGAAGAACCTGTAGTAAAAATGGCTCAGGACCCTTCGCGTGGGCGATTGTTGGACATCAGCCTTTAAACAGTGTATTATAATAACGAGGCAAAAAAATGTCCCCACTTCGTTGAAACGCTAAGAGAACGTTTTCCTATGGCAAAACTGAAATAACAGCGTTATAACGAGGCAAGAAAATGTCCCCCACCTCAGCAGGTGGGGGCACGAATACCAAAACAGGCGGCGAGCATATCTCCCGCCTCGTTGAAACGCCAAAAACTGGAACAACGGCGTTATAAGCAAAGATTGTACTAGCAGGGAGGGGTTTAGTTTTACACTATGATTCCAGAAGTTTTAGGTTTATTGATTATTGTAGGGGCACTTTTAGTGCTGGTCGTCAAGTTTATATCCCAGCGGCATAAAGGTGTGGATACGGAGGAGCTGCGGATATCCACCGAACAGTTAAAGGCTGAGCTGGCCCATTCCGCTGACGCGGTCATTGCCCGTATGGGCGGCCATATAAAGCATTTGGAAGATTTGCTGCACAAGGCTGACGAACGCAATGTCCGCCTGGAGGCCGGCCTGGAGGAATACCGCCGCTTAGCTGGCGAGCTCGAGCAGCGCGCCGCCGAACTAAATCGCGATTTAAGTGAGGCCCGCAAGACGATAGCTGAGTTGTCGGCTTATCAGGCAAGAGCGATGGTGCCGCCGGCTATGCCAGTTATGACTCCCCAGATGGCACCAGCCATGCAGCAGCCGGCAGCTCCGGCAATGGAACGGGTAGACGCTCAGGATTTTGCCAGCGTGCTGCAAAACTCCCTGGAGAGAGAGACGGCAGCAGAGGCCGCAGGGACAGAAATGGCGAGTGCCCAGCAGGCTGCCGGACTGGCTGAAGCGATGAACCGCAGTGAGGTAGTGGAAGAAACACCCGAAATGCCTGAGCCGGAGCCGAAAGAAGAATCACAGCCGGCCGGGCCTATGCATTCACCCAATGCAGCCAAGGCCAAAGCGTTGCTGCGCAGCGGCTATACCGTGGAACAGACGGCCAGGGAAACGGGGCTGGGCCGTGGGGCTATCGAACTGCTAAAAGAAATGAACAAACGTGATTTATAAAAACAAATTTATAAAAACAAATTATGGCAACAAAAAAGCCTGCTCTTACGAGCAGGCTTTTTTCTATCTCATCTGAGAACTTTTACTTAGCGAGTGCGTTCACTTTGCGAGCCAGACGGGACTTTTTGCGAGCAGCGCAGTTCTTGTGGAACACGTGGTTCGCAGCAGCCATATCGATAGTCTTGCAAGCAGCCGTGAGGAGGGTTTTAGCCTCTTCGGCGTTTCCAGCCTCAACAGCGTCGAGAACACGACGGGAAGCAGTGCGTACACGGGACTTCTCAGCAGCGTTCTTCGCACGGCGCTTAGCGTCAGATTTTACAAGTAGTTCACCCCCCTCAATTGATTCGTTACCTTGCTATTTTAGCACGCTCATTTCTAAAAAGCAATACTTTTATTTTACCAAGGGCTATATTTCTTGCAGGTAAGGGGGCAAATAGGGTATAATATCATTTATTGAAAGACGTTGGAAAGGAAAATGAAAATGCAGAACAAGAATATCCGCAATTTCTCGATTATCGCCCATATCGACCATGGCAAATCCACGATTGCGGACCGCTTGATTGAATATACGGGCACGTTGTCCCAGCGCGAAATGGAAGCGCAGGTGCTCGACAGCATGGACCTTGAACGGGAGCGCGGTATTACCATCAAGGCCCAGACAGTGCGCCTTGATTACAAGGGCAAAGATGGACAGCTGTATCAGCTGAACCTCATCGACACCCCGGGCCATGTGGACTTTACATACGAAGTATCCCGCAGCCTGGCCGCCTGCGAAGGGGCTTTGCTGGTGGTGGACGCTGCTCAGGGCGTAGAGGCGCAGACGTTGGCCAATGTGTATATGGCGCTGGAAAACGATTTGGAAATCGTGCCGGTTATCAATAAAATTGACCTGCCCAGTGCTGACCCCGAACGGGTAAAAGAAGAAATCGAAAACACCATTGGCCTTGATGCCAGTGAAGCGGTGCTGGCCTCGGCAAAGACGGGGCTGGGCATTGAAGAAATTCTGGATGCCATCGTCGAGCGTATCCCGGCTCCCGAAGGGGATGAGGAAGCCCCCTTGCAGGCTCTCATTTTCGATTCCTTTTTCGATTCCTACAAAGGCGTTATCGCCCATGTCCGGGTCAAGCAGGGCCGGATAAAAAAAGGCATGCGCCTCAAGATGATGGCTACGGGCAAGACCTTTGAGGTTACGGATGTGGGCTGCTTCAAGCCCCAGCCGGTGGATGCCGGTGAACTGAATATGGGTGAGGTCGGCTTTGTGGCAGGCTCATTAAAGGATGTACGGGATGTGCAGGTGGGTGACACCATCACCTATGCTGACAGGCCGGCAGCTGAGCCGCTGCCCGGCTACCGCGGCGTTACGCCCATGGTGTACTGCGGCATGTACCCCGTGGAAAGCTCCGACTATGATAATTTAAAAGACGCCCTGGAAAAAATGCAGATAAACGATGCGGCGCTGGTCTTTGAGCCGGAAACCTCGGTGGCGTTGGGCTTTGGCTTCCGCTGCGGCTTTTTGGGACTGCTGCACATGGATGTCATTCAGGAACGGCTGGAACGCGAGTATAATTTAAAGCTGATTACCACGGCTCCCTCCGTTATCTACCATGTCTACAAGACAGACGGCACGGTGCTGAATGTCAGCAATCCGGCAGAACTGCCGCCGCAAACGGAAATCGAGCATATCGAGGAGCCTTTTGTCAAGGCAACGGTCATCGTGCCCAATGATTTTGTGGGCGCTGTGATGGAGATTTCGCAGGAAAAACGGGGCGTGTTCAAGAATATGGACTATCTGGACACCAACCGGGTGATGATTACCTATCATATTCCCTTAAATGAGATTATCTATGATTATTTTGACCGCTTGAAGTCAGCTACCCGTGGTTATGCTTCACTGGATTACGAACTGGCGGATTATCAGGAATCCAAACTCGTGAAGGTGGATATCCTCTTGAACGGCGACCCCGTGGATGCCCTCTCGACCATCGTCCATAAGGACAGGGCGCAGAGCCGTGGGCGGCAGCTGGCCTCAAAGCTCAAGGAAATCATTCCGCAGCAGATGTTTGAAATTCCCATTCAGGCGGCCATCGGCTCCAAGGTTATCGCCCGGGAAAACGTCCGGGCACGGCGCAAAGATGTTTTGGCCAAGTGCTATGGCGGCGATATTTCCCGTAAGCGGAAACTGCTGGAAAAGCAGAAGGAAGGCAAGAAGCGCATGAAGGCTGTAGGCAGTGTCGAAGTGCCACAGGAAGCCTTTATGGCCATTTTGAAGATTGATTGATTTAAAAGGAAGAAATATTATGCAATGGGGCGTATACATACATATTCCCTTTTGCCGGCAGAAGTGCTTTTATTGTGACTTTCCTTCCTATGCCGGGAAGGAAAGCCTTATGGAAGCCTATACCAAGGCCCTGTGTCAGGAAATAGCGATACAGGGCCTTAGTTATCGGCAAAAATGGGGCAGGCCTGCCACCATCTATATCGGCGGCGGCACACCGACTGCCCTGCCGTCAGAAGCTATGGCACAGATACTTAAGGCAGCAGCGGAACACATCGGCAGGGCAGAGACAGAATTTACCGTGGAATGTAATCCCGGCACGGTGGATAAAGCGTATTTTAAGACATTAAAGGATGGTGGCGTCAACCGGCTGAGCTTTGGCGTGCAAAGTTTTAATGACAACCTGCTGGCGCGTATCGGCAGGATTCACAGTGCAGAAGAAGCGGTGCAGGCTGTAAAGCTGGCGCAGGCCGCAGGCTTTGCTAATATCAGCGTTGACCTGATGTACGGCCTGCCGGGGCAGACGCTGCAGGATGTGGCCGAAAGCATTGCGCAGGCGCAGACGCTGGCGGTGCAGCATATTTCCATTTATGGGCTGCAGCTTGAGGAGGGGACGGTATTTGCCCGGCAGGAGAGTCAGGGCAGGCTGGTATTGCCGGCAGATGATGAAACCGAGGCCATGTATGATTACATAAATGAAAAGCTGCCGCAGCTGGGTTTTGCGCGATATGAGGTGTCAAATTTTGCCCGGCCGGGAATGGAGAGCCGGCATAATTTAGGTTACTGGCAGGACGTACCTTATCTGGGACTAGGTGCGGCGGCTCATTCCTATCTGGAGGGACGCCGGTATGAAAATACGTCTGATATCGCGGCTTATATAAACAGGATAAATACCGGTGCCAGTGCAGGGCAGCTGGAAGAAGAACCGACTCCCCAGCATATTATGGAAGAATTTGCCTTTCTGGCTTTGCGTACGGCAGAGGGGCTGTCCCGGGAAAAATTTGCCGCTAAATTTAACAGGGAGCTCAGTGAGGTTTATGGCAGGACGATGAGCGATTTGGAAAAGAAGGGCCTGCTTACCGTGGATGAAAAGGGCTGCCGCCTGACTGCCAAGGGATTCAAGTATGGCAACTGGGTGTTTGCAGAATTTTTACTGTAGGCTAATAATTATGCTATAACGAGGCAAGAAAATGTCCCCCACCTCAGCAGGTGGGGGCACGAATACCAAAACAGGCGGCGAGCATATATCCCGCCTCGTTGCGAAGCGAAGCTAGTCCTTTAGGGAAACGCCAAGAGGAAGTTTTGCCTATGGCAAAACTGGAACAACGGCGTTATAATGATTATTATAAATATCCAAGATAACTCATTGGAGGCGCATTGTTGTTGAGGAAGGCAGTTTTTGGTAAATTTATCAGTGTGGTGGTACTGGCAGTGTCCATCGGCGGCCTGTTTGGCTGGGCCTGGTTTGCTAATAGTCAGGCCAAAGAACAGCCGCAGACTGAGGCTGAGCCGGGTGTTGAGTCTGAGGCTTATGTGCTGGCCAAGGGCGATTACAGCAATCTGACAGGGGAAAATCTCAGTGTGGATAAACCAGTTTATGACCGCTATACCCTTAAACAGCGTCAGGCAAAAGGCCTGCCTACCATGCTGCCGGCTCTGCCGCATTATAATAAGGAAAAGATTGCGTATCTGACTTTTGATGATGGCCCCGATGATGTCAATACGCCGGCTGTTTTGGACGTGCTGAAAGCCCATGGTATACATGCCACTTTTTATGTATTGGGGACTATGGCCGAGAAGAATCCCACGGTGCTGAAGCGGATTTTTGCCGAAGGACACGCCATTGGCAATCACAGCTATGACCATAACTATAAAGACCTCTATCAGAGCAAGGACAGCTTTATTGCCCAGATGCAGCATACGGATGAGGTCATCTTCAATATTCTGGGTGTCCGCCCTTTTATCATCCGTGCTCCCGGCGGTACGGTCGGCATGTTTACCGGTGATTACTATGAAGCCCTGAACCTGCTGGGGTACGTGGAGCATGACTGGAACGTGCTGACGGAAGATGCCACCCCCGAGTGCCCTTCCGCCGAAGAACAGATTCATTATGTGGATGTGCGGACGCATGGCAGTCTGAAGGATAATATGGCGCTGATTCTCATGCACTGCAACAGCGGCAAGGAAGAAACAGTACGGGCGCTGCCGGGGATTATTGCCACACTTAAGGCCAAAGGCTACCGTTTTGGCGTGGTGTCGCCGATAACTCCGCAGCCTTGGTGATATCCTAAAGGAAAGGTCAGGTCATTTCGTGACGGGAAAACGGATTACTACATTTATAGCCCTGCTGCTGGTGCTGCAGCTGGGAGCCATGTCCTCCGTGGCGCTATGGCAGCGCTATGGGCAGGATGAGCCTTCCGTCAGTGCGGCGGCAAATACTGTCAAACCACAAAGACAGACAGGACGGGCGGCAGATTTGACGGCTTTACAGCAAAATACCGCGGAGATTTTGGGCACCGAAGCCAAGAGCTTTTCGGTGTACTTCCTGCGGCCGGAACGGGAGATTGAGCCATACATTCACAACCAGCGGCCCATGATGTCTGCCAGCATGATAAAGCTCTTTGTCATGGCCAAGGTCATGCAGGATGTCCATGATAAACGCCTGTCCCTTGATGAACAGCTGACGATAAAGCGCCGTGACGTTGTCGGCGGTGCCGGACGCACCACCTGGTACAATGCCGGGGAACGGCGCACGATTCTGCAGCTGGTAAACCTGATGATTATTGACAGCGACAATACCGCCACCAATATGCTCATAGACCGCATTGGCCTGAAGAATTTGAACGCTTATCTGGCGCAGCAGGGCTTTAAGGATACGGTTATCGCCAATAAGATGATGACCGGCAGCAAGGGGCGCAAGAACTTTTCTTCGGTTCGCGACATTGGTCATTTGCTGACCAGACTTTACTACCGACAGCTGGTGGCCGAGGAAGAGGACAGCATTATGCTGGATATCCTCTTAGACCAGAATGACAAGGAATGTTTCCCCCAGGCCCTGCCAGCTTATAAAATTGCCCATAAAACCGGGGAAATCGACGGCGTTTTTGCTGACGGCGGCATTTTCTTCGGGGCGCAGGGCGCATTTATTCTCGTAGCCATCAACGAACACTATGCCGACAGAGCAGGCACCATCACCAAAATGCAGAAGCTGGCTAAATATTACGCCGGCACGCAATCGCCTTCATGAGTTGTCACTTGGCAAAGATTATGATGATATTCTTTGCCAATTTTTTATGCCGGAAGGAAAATCGAGGCTTTGTGGCGAATAAGATTTTTAAGTATAATATTCTTAATATTTTGACAAAAGCGGTTTTGAAGCAGCAGGGTGAAACGAGAATGAAGCGGGAGGCGATTCCGCAAAATATTTGAATCAATGGGAAAGAGGAAAGGAGGAAGAAATATGAACATCTCAGGAAAAGTGTTTGGTTTCTTTTGCGCCGCGCTTATGACGTTCAGTTTTGCCGCTTGCCTGTGTACTTTCGGGCACGGTTCAGCGGCAGAGGATGCAAAAATGCTGAGCGAAGCGCAAGCGATGATGAGAGCGCAGTACGGCGAAAACAAACGGATTTTCGCTGGCAGTTATGACCAGTCGCTCGCGGTCAAGTGCGTCAATGGTACCTTTGTCGGCAGGAAGAATGAGGGCGTAATCGCCTACAAGGGTATTCCGTTTGTGGGCAGACAGCCAGTAGGTGAATTGCGCTGGAAGGCGCCTGTTGATGTCGTGCCTGATGATGGCGTGTATGAGGCGTATTACAACGGGAAAGCTCCTGTACAGAATGAAGGTTTATATGAAACGGCTTCCCTTTACGTTCAGGGTGAAGATTGCCTGTATTTGAATGTCTGGAAAGCGGCTGAAGCCTCTGCGAAGAAAAAGCCTGTCATGGTGTGGATACATGGCGGAGCTTATGAGATGGGCGGAACGGTTGACCCCACGTATGAGCTGCATAATTTCGTCAA
>NZ_CAJODG010000010.1 GCF_905233635.1 Selenomonas sp. AE3005
CAGGCCACCGTCCAAATCATTGAGAGCCGTATAGTTCACAAACAGTAAGCAAGATAAACTCCCTCGTTGTCAAACCGTTGACAAACATACTTCCTCAAATCCTGTCAGCCCTTTATTTTCAAGGGTTACGGGTTACGCTTGACATTCTTAGTCAAAAAGTCAAGATGTTAAAACAATAAAAATATCAATTCTCAAAAATACTCGTAGAGCCTTTTCCTATATGGGTTCACGCCCATTTTATAGGTTTTTTCGTTCAGACTGTATCTTATCGTATCTCAAGGCAAAACCGCTTTTTCGTTGGCAAAATGTTGACAATAACGAAAGGTCTAATACTATGTGTTATGCAAAGGAATAGCCCATACCGGCGCGATGCTGGCATGGGCTATTTAGTTTGTCGTTATTCTTTTACCGGTTCGGGGCCAAAAACTCGCGTCATTCCTTCGACCGTAATTAACCATACTTTCCCCGAACGGCGAAATTCACCCTCTTCGAATCGTGGCGGGGCTTTTTTGTAGCCTGTGCACGCCTGTCGAATTGTTATGTCAGCTTTCTGCCAACGTTCTGCAGCTTCTGATGCAGTCATTACAGCCTGCAAAATTTCCTGCCCCGTCATGATATCTACCGCCTTACTTTAATAATAAAATCAACGCCATCACCGCATTGGCCGCAATCAACCATGCGATAATTTTTCTTTTGGTTTCCAATGTCATTGCCATCCGCCCCTTTCTCATGTATAATTAGGGCTAAGCAGGAGGCTTTCGCCTCCCGCGTGCCCAGCGTGTTACTTGGTTAGCAGTGCGACTATCTGGAGTAGAAGGCCGATTATCGCGATTGCTATTTCTAAGTTAGCACGCTTTTCTGCTCTTTCGAGCATCTTTCGTTCTTTCCTTGTCATTATCAATCCCCCTTTCTTAATTTCTATATTTATTATACATCTTTTTCGGTGTATTGTCAAGCGTTTTCGGTGTATTTTATGGAATATTTTCCCCACTTTTCGTGGAATTTTTTTTGCACAAAAATAAGGCCCATACCGGCGTTATCTTGCCAGTATGGGCCTGTTTTTATTTAATTTTACTCACTTCACAGCGTTTGCTGCCGCTTTGGTCAGCACGAGCTTGAGAACGAATACGCCGCCTGTGATAGCGACCGGGAGAACGAACGTATCTCTGATTTTGCACCAACCTGTTTCGTTCGCGGCATCCTTGCGGCATTCGTCGATAACGCCATCCGCGAAGGTTTCGACAAACTCAATGCCTTCCTTTTCTGCCCAGTCAACAAGGTTGTCTTTCAATTCCTTGCCGACTTCCTCTGCTTTTACTGCTTCCAGTAAGCTATCTCGAACCTGTACCCATTTGCTGCTCATATGTAACACACTCCTAACTCGTTTTTAACTCATGTTTAACTTGTTTTAACTCAATAAAGCCCTGCCCGGTCGTTGACTACGAAAATCCGCAGCATGTCCAGTGACAAATCAAGGCTCTCACCATTCCCATTGAGCAGACCTTTGTCAATCATCTTTTGGACAGTCCGCTGTGCCCATTCCGGTACAGCATCAATCGTGTTGAACCGTTCGGCACCTCTGCCGCCCTGATTACCACCGTCCTGCTCTACTGGCGGTTCATCGTTGGTAATGCCATGGGTTTGGTTGTAGTAAAATACAGCCTTGCCCGTAATGGTTCCATTATTAAGCAACGCCTGCAGGTTTGTGCCAGGGCATGACGTGGCCATGAGTTCGCCATGACCGACAATGTGATTACGGTCAATAGGGATACCGTAACGCTCGCAAATGTCAGCCACCAAAGCTCCACAACGGTCAAGCTGTTTCTCGGTCGGCTCTGCGTCTTCAAAATCTCCGCTCAGGTGGATGCCGATGGTGTGCGAGTTTTCGCCATAAGCGTGACTACCAATAGACCATTCCGGGCGGCCGCGCTCAATAGTGCCGTCCTTACGGATGACATAATGATAGCCGATGCCTGCCCAGCCATTGCCCAGGTGCCAGCCGTGAATCTGCTCTGCGCTGGCGTCCATGTCTGGGCTGCCAGTATGATGGATGACAATCATATCGGTGTAGCTGCGCTCCGACAAACTGGCAAAATCGAGATTCGTTTCTTTGATATCAACGCTCATTTTCTGTTACCGCCTTTCGTATCCGACCTGTATTTCCGAGGAAATGGGCACATCTCAAATAAGCTGTACTCCATCTCCTGTACCGTATTGTTGTAAAATCCCTGCCGCCTTGCCACATAAGCAAATTCGGCAAATTTTTCATATAGCTCGCTCCAAGCTAAACCATTCATTTAACCCCTCTTATCTCCCACGCTTTCTTTTTCATGGGCCAGTTGTTCTAATTTATCTTTGATACTAACCGGAATCGGCACACCGCAATGGGCCAAATTCTCTGTTATCGATAAGCCCTCATTGCCTAAAAGCGCATAAGTCACCAGCACGCAGAATATGCTCTGACCGATTGCCATGTCTAAGTAATGCGCGAATACAACAAACGTCACGAGCGCCAGCTTTTTGACTATGCCGCGCAGCCCCCGCTTGCTTGAAAGTCTCGCCTTAGGCTTCATGTACGCCGCCATTACACCAGTGATGTAATCGATTAGCATGAACATCGCCAGCGCTGTCAGCGCGTCATTCCACGCCCCAAAAAGAAAAGTAACCATTGTTCCTGCAACTCCTGTTATGCCTCCCCATGCCACTTCCGTGCGGCACGGAATCATTGATTGTAATACTGCTGTAACCTCGTTCAATTTTCACCCCTCCGCAAAGGGCGTTACCGCCCCAAATCCAAATATGCACAAGTGAACGCACATATTGCCCACAGAATTATGATGATTTTCTCAATCTTTGTCATTTCCATCTCCATCTGTCTGCTCCTGTGATGGTTCTTTGTACTTTACGCACTTCGGATTCGTGCAATACCACCGCTTATCGGTATCTGAGTACCACATTTCATGGGCGCAACGATTGCAATATTTCTTCTTTGCCATAGTTATTCGCCTCCTACAATACGCTCATAATCTTCGTCATACTGCTCGTCCAAGGTATTAAGGTCAGCTTTGAGGCTTTCCATCGTGTCAGTATCGCCGTACATTTGCGCGGTCTGATATACGGTCAAAAGTTCAGCTTTATCGGCGTTGTACTGCATGTCAAGTTCGGCAATCTGTTCATCGACTGTCGGAATGTGAATCGGTTCGGGCGCAGGGTGTAAAGCAATCCATTCATCGACCGTATAATAACCGACTGGTTTTGCTGTCCATTCTTCAATATTCCCTTCGGGGCTATAGTACTTCATTGTTATCACCTCATTCTGCTAAGAAATATTCGATTATAACTGCGCCATTTCCGCCATCACCACCGTACGGAACGCGGCCGCCAGATAATGCAGCAGTAACTGTTTCGCCTGCTTGACCGTTACCGCCCCCCGATGCAGAAAAGCCGGGATAGCGTTGCAAATAGCCATTTTGACCACCACCACCGCCACCGCCATAGGGAGTGCCGTTAGTTCCCCCTGTGCCTGTTGGGGGAGAATATCGCGATGAATCATTAGATGTCCAATTCGAGCCTGTATTTCCAGAGCCGAATACTGAGATTGCACCTTGACCGCCTGCCTGGGTGGTTCCACCTGCTGCTCCGCCAGAGCCATTGCTGCCGATTTTTGAACTATTTGACGATGTAGAATGTACACCACCTGCTCCAACGGTTACTGATATGACAGCATTTGCGTTTAATTCGATGTAAGCAACCGCTATATCGCCTGCGGCACCACCACCGCCCGAGCCGTAGCTACCTGCGCCACCACCCGAATGACCGCCTTGTGCTGACAAATAAGTACCAAATGATGATGTACCACCTCGCGTTCCTGCTCCACCGCCGTAGCCAGTATACGAGCCGTTACCTCCTGCACCGCCGCCGCCGATGCAGGTAACCTTATAATAACCGCTTGTCGGTGCTGTCCACGAACCGCTTGTCGTGATGACATCGCGATGGTTAAAGCCTGAACCTTTAGCAGCTATTGCTTGCTCTAAATCTGCCAACGCTTGTGCGTACTGCGTTACATCAATCAGTGCAGAATCCTCGGTCTGCCCATTGAACGCTTTGATAATGTAGATGGTATTTGAGTCTGTCGATAACTCTGCCGTCAAGCCACTGTTCTCTGGCGTATTGCCAAGCAGTTCTTTTGTTGCGACACCAGCGACTTTACCGCTTGTCAAGCCTGTACCGCTGGTCAGTGCTGTTCCCACATCTTTACCGTAAGCGGATGTTGTATATGCAACTGCTGACGTAGAACTCGTGCGCGGGCCAAACAAAATACTCCCGTCTGTAAATGCAAGGTTTTTCCCATTGCCGTAAACATTAGCCACTAATGACGCTGCAAACTGATGGCTGGGCAAATTAAAAGTGGTAGTTCCATCACCTGCACCATATTTTGTTCCTATCCGAGAAAACAAGTCTGGGTACATTGACCGAGATACAGCTGCACCATTACATTCCAGATACCCGGGTGGCAATGTGTTGCCGCCACCATAGGGGACAATTATGCCTACAGATACGCCATCACCACCACCGGAAGAACTTCCTATTTTACGCAAAGTCCAAGTTACAGTACCGTCTGTAATTGTGTCACCATCAGTTGGCATAGCAATAACCAAAGCAGAATTAGCTGTTATACCAGTATTTTCACTGACCAAAAACCAGCCTGTCGGGGATGACAGGAATACAATATCACCTCCGCTATATTGAGTATTACTTTGCCGAAACATGTAATCAATCTCTGAACTGCCGCCTCCTTCAGGAGTGGCCCACGCCCCATCGCCGCGCAGGAATTTCTCATGGTCACCTGCTGCAGGCTGTGGCACTGTACCGCTTGCACCAGCAGAATCGGCAGTTGCTCCCGTCATGGTTTTAATATTTGATATTGCTTTTTTAATATGCTTTGAAATTCTATTCATACAGGCATCTAACTGGTCTTTTTTTATCAGGTAAGCCATCATTACCACCTCCGTATAAAATAAAGAGAGCCCCTATTGGAGCCCTCCCATTCCTATTCTGATTTTGGGAAATACTTGTCCAGCATTTCCTCTATATCCTCATCAGCTGCTATATTGACAGTCTCTTTGATACCTGCCAACTCCCTGATGGTGCCATCAACCAGTTCCCTCAATTCTGGATGCGCGGTTCTGGATTTATTGTGTTTATCCGTTTCTTCCTTTATAAGCGATTGTGCACCGCTTTCCATAAAGGCCTTAATTTCATTTAAGTCCTGCGAACGGATAAGTGTGGATACACCTTTATAATCAACAGATACCTGCTGGCCATCCAGCTTGCCGCCAAAATGAACTTTTTGGTCTGCATTTCTATATGCATTGGCCTCATCATAGTTTATGCAAAACTCGCCGCTTTTCAGTTCATCGCCACTGGCGACTTCCACAAAGCCGCCAATGACAACAGAACCTTTGAGGGGCGTATAATTCAGCGTGATGGTGTTATCCAATATGATATGGGTTTCCCCCGTCACGCTGAACGGTTTTTGCGGGTCATAATCGTGATACTCTATCATGCTCTGCCCCTCCGTTTAATCAGCTTTTGACCTCATTTAATAACTTTTCCAGCGCGTCAAGACGTTTTTCATTCTCCTTTCGCTTTTTCTCCTCTGCGGCAAGTTTCCGTTTCAAAGCCGCTATTTTTTGCCCGGCATCAAGTGTTGACGACGGTGTAACAATTTTTACGCCCATTTTCTATTCCTCCTTAATCTCAAGCAGTTGCAGAATCAGCGGCCCAGCCGACGGTATACCCGTAAACTCTTTGAGTTTCGGCAATCCAATCGTAAGATACGGTAATTTCAGCGCCCTGCTCAGCCACAACCGTTATAAGCTGAGATTCTTCGTCATAGCTTGCCGGTGCACTGCAAACAACCGTTTCTTTTTTTGCTTTATGCGGCAGAGCAAAGACCTGATGGCTGCCGGTGCCTACGCCGAGGACTTCGTTTTCCACTCTGCCGGTCGGTCTGTTCAGTTCAATCTTCACGTTACTGATGGTCTTTTTGCCGGCCGTAGAATCCAGTTCATAGACATATTCGCTGGAATAGATACCGTCATCCAGCTTATAGGGCTGCGTGTTGGTATGTTCCATCTTAATCCATTCTTCTTCATCCCAGCCATACTCGTAAGATGCGGTAATCGCACTTCCCAGCGGTGCCGTCAGGGTCAGCTCACTGGTAATCGTGTTATAGCTGTATTCGTAATAAGGCTGGCCATCTACCATCACGGAAAGGCTGCTCTGATTTATACCGCTGTCCGGTTCCCCATTTTCTCCCAGTACATAAGTCTTTAACTTACCTGTACCCGTGCCAATGTTCAGCACTTTACGGTTTTTCGGTTCAGACCGGAAGGACACATAACAGTTGATTTCACCATCAATCAGCTGCTGATGCTTAACAAGCGCATGGGCATAGACAAGGCCGTCCTCATAATTCTGTGTTACTGTACAGAGTTCTGCCGCCGTCCCCGATACTGTAGAAGAGCCGTTGGTATAGATAACCGTCACGCTGTTAATCTTGGCACTGTCGTTTTTGTCCACTTCCAGTACAGAGTAGTTGGCTTTGAATTTTACTTTGCTTGCCGACTGGCCTTTTGCGTCCGCCAGTGAGATGTAACTGCTCCACTCGCCATTCTGATAGAGGGAACACGTAATATTGACACTGCCTTTTTCCGTAACGGATACATCCGGAATGATTTCAACAATACGGGGAATATCGTTTGCTTCCTCAGTCAGACTGTATTCCTGACTTTCATCGGTAAGGCCATATACT
This sequence comes from Selenomonas sp. AE3005, assembly GCF_905233635.1. Taxonomy (GTDB): domain Bacteria; phylum Bacillota; class Negativicutes; order Selenomonadales; family Selenomonadaceae; genus Selenomonas_A. The sequence continues at coordinate 6,818 of NZ_CAJODG010000010.1, forward strand.
GCGGTATTAATGCCTGTCTTGGCTACCAGGGAAAGCGTCGGCGGCTGGCTGGCTTTATCCGGTGCTGACATTGCGACAAACACCAACGGGCGCTGACCGACAAATGCAGGTATAGATGTAATTGCCGCCAGTTCTTCAATGGTGTTGCCGCTTTCAAGCACCACTTCCATAGCATGAGTGAGCGCTTCCTTGTGGTCAAAGGAGTTTACATATATCTCATCGCTCATGTCGATAATCTCCGACATTGTTGCCACGCCATTCTGCACCGTAAACTTGCTCCACGTAGCGCCATCATCCAAGGAAAACGCCACACGACGATTGGAGCCCGCAGGCTGCTGGCCATCAATAACAAAGCCTTCAACCGACGTAACGCCGGAAAGATTCATTCCTGCACGGGTTACGTTAAATCCAAAATAACCAATAATCAGGTTATCCAGCGTATAGGCCGGGGCAAATACAGGTTCAGGAACATTCGCCGTATTCACCGAAATAATGGCATAGCCGCCGCCACCGCCGCCGCTTGCACCATGGCTTACATAATGACCGCCCTGCCCGCCGGTGGAAATAGCCGCAAGGTTAAAGCCAACGATTTCCGATGCATAAAGCGCTACCGTTGCGCCGCCATAGGCACCTGCAGCACCGCGACGTGATGCATAAGAGGAATAGCCGCGTAATGCACCTGCAGTCATGTCATTACAGCCATTGGAACTGCCGCCTCGTCCGCCGGTTGTATCTGTACCGCTCGTAGCATTTCCAGCACCACAACTTGATGTACCACCGCCACCGCCGTAACCAGCGCCACCGGATGATCCATCGGAGCTCCTTCCTAAAGCAGTTCCATGCCCAAGTGCTCCTGACCAGGTTGCACCGAATCTGGTATTAGCCGACATGGTAATGTTACGTGCCACCACCAATACAGCGCCATTGCCTTCATTAAGCGGCAGGCGTTCGCTTAAGTCAACCTCCGTAATGCCACGAACTTTCTGCCCGGCGCTCATGCCATAACCGACAGTGTTCAGCTTGCCGTTTACCACATTGAATGTACCGCTGCAACGGAATACAATAATACCACCACGATAGCTGTTCCACTTCAATGGGCGAATCGTGCTGGTTAAGGTCAGGTTATTGAAATTCGGAACACTCACAATCTGACAGGTATGGCCGGTCAGATTGGTAATCGGAATCTTGGTGTTCAAGGTCAGCAAATTACCTTTTGCCTGCATGATTCTGGCAAAGACCCGCACCCCGTAATCCGCAGCATAGATACTGCTGGTATTACTTACATGGAACATAATTTCTTCACCGGCTGCAAATCTGCCGTAACGTCCATAACTTTGACTGGAAATCGTTATGGAATAGCCGTTGCTGGAAACAGATGATACTCTGGCATAAGAGTTTAACTGTGTCGTGCTGGAAATGGTTACGCTTCCCAGTTCTCCTGTACCGAATCCGCCGATATCACTGATTTTTGTACTCATCACTTATCCTCCTTACTTAATCGACAACGACAGCATGCCGCTGGATGTATATTCAATACCCTTAGCATCGAAATTATCCGCGTTGCTCTGCGTAGTTTCCAAGGGAACATTCACCGTTACATTTGCCCCGGTACCCTTCCATACTCTTTCCGGCTGCCACGCAAAACCTTTCTGGTCACCAGCACCTTCAGCAATACCTGAAATGACCAGGGCTGTTGTACGATAAATGTAGCAGGTAGCAAGGTCATAGGTTTTTACCAGCGGTTCTGATGCCAGCACACGATAGATGCTGCCATTTTTGATAACCGATTTCACTTTGATATATTCCTGATTGATGCCATCGGTAATCCAGTAGTGGCTGCCGGCAATAATGCCTTTATCACTCTCAATGTCAATGGAATCATCACCGGCGGCCATGGATGTTACCTTTACCCGGAATTGGTCAACCATATCCGGGTCTGCAAAGTCCTCGGCAATCAGCAGGTTGCTGTTGGGGACATCACCTGCAGCCACCATGGACAATGCCAGATTGGAAAGCTCAATTTCGAGTTGTGCTGTTCTTTTGGTGAGATTCCCCAGCGAACTAACCTCACCGCCCATCAGCAGTTTTCTTGCATCAGCCAAGCTCATGGATGCAAAGTTCTGTGATTCACTGTTTTTCACCAAAATGGAATCAGCATCGGTCAGAGTACCACTCAAATGAGGCTGACCCGGATGAGGGTTATCTGATTCAACATGCTCAGTAAACTCCGAACGTGAAATCTCGCCTACACCTTCCGCCAATGTTACCGAAATACTCGATGCCTGACTTACCACAGTCACCACATCATAAAGCAGGCTGATTGTTTCCCCTGCTCCGCCTGCCGGAATGAATTCGGAATAATCACCGGTATTGCGGATAGCATAGAGGATTTCTGTACCGCTATACGTAACGTTGCCATTGCCATCGGTAGTTTTTTCCAGCGTATCCGGGTCATAAATAAAAATACCCAGCTCTCTTGCAAAGAAGCCCTGGGTAACTGTGCTGTTTTTCAGTTGAGTCTCCAGAATTGTGGTTCCTGTCCCGGTGACCTTGTTGGATACAATAGGCAAGTCCAGCCGCTCGCTTACAAGTGCGGTCATTTCCTTGATGTTTGTATCCCCATCAATTACACCGTCACCCATTGCCACACGTGTGAAATGGAGCTCCTTGCCTGTCTGGCATTTCGCCAGCGCTTGAATCCCCTGCACTGTGAGGGTGGTATTTCTGGTATTTTCGCTCATAATTTAATCCTCCTTTTATAAACCTGCCTGACTTATGCCGGCATGAGCAATACCTGCATGAGCATTTCTGCAGCTCCCCATGGTAATCTCAGATACATCCGCCGGAACGCGTATACGGCCCATCCGTATATTGTACGTTCCAAAACGGCTTGATGCTTCCGTTTCTTTAGGAACGGATAAACCTGTACGCCTTGAACCATTTTTGAATAAGGCGGTGCCACTATGTACCCCCATGGCTGATTCATCTGGGAGCTGCAATCTTACTTGTCTATATCCATGACCGAATATGCCACTTCCAATATAAGGGCCGGATACAGAGGGCTTAAGGATATTTCTGAATTCCTCCGGTATCTCCGATGTGTCACATTCGACGCGAATAACGCCATTCATTGCCTTGGCCAAACCTAAGCGAATAAGATGATGATTTGATATATCTACCGGGCCGCAGTTAATAACCTGCCGGCCATGGGAAAAATCGCCAAAGCCGTAACCTACGGATAAAGATGTATTATCCGGTGGCTTAGGATTTATACGTCGACAGCCCAAAAGCAAGCTCGCAAGGCCATATTTGATACTGGATTCGTCATCCAAGCTCACGGTTTTCCTTATATCGAATCCCTCTAAAACACTACGAATATTTTTTACAGTTTCAACCAGTCGAATTATTGAATCATATTTGTTTTGAGTAATTCCATCTGCGTCCAGCAGGTCAATTTTAAAGTGATATGGCTCTCCTCCATATTCAAACCACTCTCGCACTATGCCGCTGCCCCAAACTGTCCTGATGAGTTCCTGCACCGCCCCCTTAGTGCCTTTCCTCATGTGCCACTTGATGGAATTTTTTACCAGTGCCCGCCGTTTCTCTAGGCTAAAGCTCGTGTCGTAAAAGTCCACATGGAATTGTATGGCCAGCGCATCTATGAGATTGCTTGATAACTTATCTATTCTCGGATAGAGACAGACAAGTTCATTCAAAGCATCAAGTTCATGGAGCTTTTCATCGATAACCTGCGCAACCTCCCGCAAGTTATCCCGATTCAACGATTCGGGGAGGTGGTCGGCTATGGCATATTCCTGCCGGTTCATTCGTCTTCACTCCCTCCCATGGTCACTGTAACAGTACCGACCTTGGCTATCTGATTTTTGCTGGATGCCGTATAGACGGGGCTTGTTACATCCACGCGTTTAACGCCATTGACCCCCATCATGTACTGGATCAGCTTTGACGGAACAACGTCACGCCCCAATTTTGAATATTCCCAGGCTATAAAATTTGCTACAGCAGTATTGATGTTCTGCTGTACAGCCGCGGCATCCATACTGCTGTCCACGTAATATGTGGCTACTATGTCATATTCAATCACTTCTGGGGCTGTAACAATCACATGATCGGTTAATGGCCTTACATTATCGGCAGATAATGCACCTTGAATTTCTGATAAAAATTCATCTTCTGGTATTCCCCCTCCCGTTAAGAGCGGTGTCACCTGTACCACTCCCGGTTTCGGGGAATCTACCGACACATCCACAATGGAGCTGTTAAGCGACTTTGCAAAGAATTCATAGGCACCGGCAGGGCCAGCGCAAGAAAAACTTTCCGGTGCCTCAAAGACGCGCTGCCGCAGTGCATCATCTTTTTCCAGCTCACTGCCACCCTCGCTTTTTGTGATGTTGGTCATGCCAGCCACAAACGCTATTGGGTCTACAATGGTGGATATTTCCCCCGGCTGAAAGTCATTGCCAGCCACGCCCGTAACAACGCAAGTCGCCCCTACGCTCTCTTTGGTGTTACCTGCCGTTATGGTCAATGTTTCGTCCGTAGCAAAATATAAATCTCCGCCTGCGCTTACCCGTGTCCCTGCCGGTATGATGGTTTCCATTTCCCGCGCCGCTGATAACTCCACTTCTAAAGTGGTTGTTGCAGCTTTGGCAGGGATACGGGTTACACCTAAAAGCGCCGCCAGATTATCCAAATAATCCCCCGTGGCGTATTTCAGCAGATTCATTTTGCCTGTGTCATTTGTACCATTTTTTATCTGAATCATTACATCTGCGATAAAAAGTATAAACAGGCGTATGGGGTCAGCCTTGGATAGCGTCCGCCCTGTTATGTTAGTGTAAGCTTCAAACATTGCCGCTTCCAAATCATCTACATTGACATTTACAAAATCAATATCCGGCAAATCTGCCAATTTCATGTTATGCTCACCTCCACCGTAGGGATTAGCTTTCCTGTTTTCTCTCCCTGAAATGTTATGCTTTCAACCCTTGCTCTCGGCTCATATTTTTTCACTTGATTGAAAATCTCGTTACTCCATACCGCCTGCGCCTTAGGCATTGGCATATCAACCACTTCCCCCGATATTCCAAAATCGCGGTCAAGGGGAACTTCCCCCTTTATCGTGGTCAGGATGGTTTGGATATTCTGCAAGACTTCTGCCACGGTTGAATCAGGAGCAAAATCTATGGACGGCTTTTTATTAGCCGTCACCAAATAGCTCATAAGTCACCACCTCCATCAAAAAAGACTTGCCAGAGCGTTTCCAACCGCCCCGTACAAGTCCCGTTTGGCCTGTTCTTCTTTATAGTTGCTGTCATCGTATTCTTTTAGGCTTACGCTGACAACTGCATGGGTCATTTTACCCGTAGCCGTGTAATAGGTATCTCCCACACTCACAGATTCCAACCGCCAGTAATTTGAACTCACCGGCTTTCCGCCAATAATCAACGGAAAAACCTCGCCGTTTTCACACATATTCATGAGCGTTTTAATCTCTTTTGCTGGATTGATGTTGTGCTGAGCCGACAAGATTATGTCAAAAGAAACTGTCTTTTGCCCGGGGCCCAAAAACTCACTGACCGGCTTATGAAAAATCACTTCATGCTCTTGCCAGCGTGCGCTTGTTCCCTGTTGAAACTTGGAAGGTGTTAGCATGTAGTGCGACGATACCACGAATGTTACACTGCCCATATAGCCTATATACATAAGCCTTACCCTCCTATAAACACATTAGGACTGCCCTCTGCCACGCTGCCGCCACAACTCACAGGGTCGCCTATCCGCCCAGCAGGCATTCCATTGATAAACACGGTACTGCTGCCGCTATCAATCACGCCACCATGTGGCGGATGCGCAGGGCAGCCATGCGGTGGATAGTTGTCGCCTACGCGTCCTGCTCCTTTTCCATTGATGATTACGTCAGGGCTATGCCCAGATAATCCTCTCGGTGGGCAGGCGTCATGCCCTGTGTCTTTATCGCCCTGCCTGGTTGCTGCCGGCATATTCATGCCCTCCTTTAGTTAATGTTGACCGTAGCGCCTGTGAGGGTCAGATTCCCAGCCGCATGGATTTCCATGTTGCCAGCTCCATCTGATTTCACATAGCTCCCATCAGCAAAATGAACACTGCGAGCTTCCGGGGAGCTTTCCACGGGCGCATCTACTGAACTGTAAAAAGCGCCTAATACAAAGCCTTCCCCTGTGCCTTTCCCGGAAAAGTTAGGGAGCTGGATGCAGAGAACTGCATCGCCAATAGCAGGTATCCAAAAATCTTTTGTTTCCTTGGTCCCCCGCTGTAAAACGAACAGTTCCCCTGTGACTTTATCTCCTTTATCCTCCCTGGTCACTTTTACAGTGCCAGCAGCAGCATTTTGCTCGCAGACAATGCCGCAATAAATGAGGTTTTCCAGGGCCGTTTTGGTATTTTCATCAATAACCATCTAAGCACTTCCTCAAATCTAAAGCAGAGGTATATCCGCCGCCCAACTTGTGATTCACTTTTGTGATGATGTACTTGCCATCGAATTTGCCAAAATTCTTCAGCTCAACCAACACGCCAGCCACAAAGTTAAAATCTCCATACAGAGAAAAGCCGGCTGTCACCTCGTTTTTATTCTGCTCTCTGAGTTTCTTCCTGGCCAAGCGTTCTGCCTCTGCCACATTTTCAACCTGCTCATTAACTTCAAGGGTCTTGCCGTCCTTTTTGTCCGGTGCTGTAAAAGTAGCCTCTATGACTTCTTTTTTCTTACCTTTTTTGTATTTAACATGGCAGGCTTTGTAAATGTCGCGCGTTTTCGCCGTCATTTTGTAATTCAGGAAGCGGCTCACAGTCATTTTTTCATTTTCACTGTTTGCATTTTCCTCAGACGTCTGTACCGCATCCGTTCCCGGGCGAATAAAGATTATCTTGGCTTCGCCTTCTTCCTGCTTTTCCTCATCGATGATGATGATTTTTTCCGGCGTAACCTTCAGACAAAAGCCTGCGTCCTTGGTTACTTTCCTCAGAAATTCCAAATCCGACTCATCGGATTGTTCTACATGGTCAAGGTTAGGATTCTCCCTGCAATACCATTCACATGTAATACCATTTTCTTTCGCAATGTCATCAGCGCATTTCCAGATTGATATCTTCTCCCATGTTCGGTTTTTCTTCACGCCACGCAATGAGCTATCCGAAATAACCGATACGGCTTTAATCTGCACTGTTGACGGCGGCATATTCATTTCAATTTCATCAATTTCAAAAGTACCTACATGGTACTCTTTCTGTCCTTCTGCCAAGCTCTCCTTATTCAGTGTATAGATGGTTACATCCAGCTTCGAGCCGACTTCAGGGAACCAATCGTCCAGCCATAGCTGGGCTCTATCCTCCAGCGTCAGCGTTATATCGTCTACCTGGTCCGTCATGTTATCGTTGTAGTCAATCGACAGCAGGTATTTGGATAAATCATCAGATATATCCTTTTCCTCCGTGCTGCCTTTTGGCGTATACTTAACGGCGCACCATGCCCGGCGCGACAGTTGCCCGCCCGGTGACAGGTCAGCCATCCACTTATTCAAAGTGTCTGCCATAAACGACATACGCTCACCCCTTCCACGGCGGTGCCAAGCCCGGAGCTTTCGCTTTTATATCCGGGCAGGTCAGCACTACGCCAGCAGGGAATACAGAAATGTCCTTGTATGCCTCATTCGCTTCCAGCAATTCCGTCATATAGATTTCATTACCGTAAACTTTATAGGCTACCAAGTCCCACATATCGCCCTGAATGGTTGTATAGTTTTTACTCATACCATGCTAAGCCTCTTTTTGTTAGCGTCCAAGCCGTCCAGCATTCTAGGCAGGTTTGCCATGAACTGCTCATACTGCTCGCGCAGTGCGGCCTTGACCATCTGTTCTGTGTCAGCTCCCCCACCGCCATTTATGGTAATGGTGGGGTTATATTCCAGCCTTACTTCTTTTTTGTTACTGACCGGCATTGCAACACTTCTCGATGCCGCTGCACCGCTAGGCATTGCCCCCATCATCTGCCCGGCCTGTTGCCATAATGACAACGCTCTTGCCGAGCCGTCCAGAGGGATAGCCGCCTCCGCCGATTTTTCGGCGAACGTGGTTAAGAAAGCACCTTTGTTATAGATACCACCAGCAGCATTGGCACTTACATCCACGCCTGATTTGCTTGCCGCGTCAGAGTCGCCGCCTTTTACGAAATTGACCACAGCCTGAATCGGACTGCTAAAGATTGATTTTAATCGCTCCCACTTTTCCGTAACTGCAGCAACGCCAGAGTCAACAACACTTTGTATTGTGCTCCATACGCTCTGCACGGTGCTTACAATGCTATTCCATGCAGATACCGCCGCATTGTATATGCTATTCCAGCAAGCTATTATTACTGCGGCCGCCGCTGTGATAAATGCGCCGATGAACTCAGCTGCACCTGACACTATTGTGGTAATTGCCGCCCATGCTTCTGTTGCGTATGTCTTAATGGTTTCCCATACTCCCATTATGACTTCGCCAGCGCTCACCAGGAACGACACAACGGCATCAACCACAGCCATAACATACGGGCCAATAAAGCCCCATACTGCCATAGCCACAGCTTTGATGCCAAGCCATGTCACATAAATGACAGCGCCTGCCGCCAACATAGCCGCTGCAATGGTTGCCAATATCGGCAACGCCACAACCGCTATTGCTATGAACGCTACCTTGGCCACGGTCTTTATAATCGACCACACAGCGCTGAATACCGGCACAAGCGCATTCACCACCGCTGTTATCACGGCTATTGTCGTTTTTACAGCATTGGATATAGCGCCCCACACAGCAACCACCACTGATGCCACAGTTTGGATGATGGTGCCGACAACAGATACCCATGTGCGAATATAAGCCGCCCACAGTCTAAACCCGGTTGCTATGATTGTTTTTACGACATTCACAATGCCTGAGAATATCGGGACAATCATACTGACACCGGCCATCACAGACGGGGCAATGCTTGCCCAAATGCCTTTCAGGAATTCTATGCCAGCTTGCGCAGCTGATTTTATGCCTTCCCAGGCTGCCATCACAATGGGCGCTATTGCTTCCCATACTTCCATTGCCGCAGATTTGATTTCTTCCCAAGCGGCAATAACCGTACTGCGGAATGTTTCATTCGTGTTATACAGGTATACCATAGCGCCTATCAAAGCCGTAATGGCTAAAACTACCAACGCAATCGGATTTGCTGACATAACCGCATTAAATGCAGCCTGTGCGGCGGCGACCACCTTAGTTGTTGCCGCCTGCATCTTCATTGCCGCAGCATGTGCCAGTGCTCCTGCCGTCGTCCCTTCTTGTACTACGCCATAAGCAGCCAGTTTAGCTATCAGTAAATCCCATCCAGCTTGAACCGCGAACACAGTTTTCAACGCAACCACCAGCCCAAACAGTCCTGCTGCAATCGCAAGCAACGTCTGAATCAATTCTTGGTTGTCACTTGCCCATGTTGCAATGCTTGATACCACAGGTGCAATAGATGATAGCAGCCCATTTACCGCAGGCAATAATGCAGAGCCTATGCCTATGGCCAATGCCATCAACGTGTTCTTGGCAAGTTGCAACTGGTTTTCTGTCGTTTTGCTACGCGCCACATATTCTGCTTCCATTGAGTTAGCATATTTGCTCGCGTCTGCCACCTTGCTGAAATTTTCTTCCAACGCATCAAGATTACTTAACAACGGTGAAATGGCTCCGATTGACTCTTTGCCAAACAAATCAGCCAATACAGTTGCCTGCTCATACTTATCAAGTCCTTGGATAGCCTGGAACACATCCATGATTGCGCCTTTGGCATCCGTCTGCATTTTCTGGGCCATCGTTACTGCATTCAGCCCTAGTTTCTTGAATGCAGCCGCCTGTGATTTTGTAGCGCCTTCGCCTGCAACCATGCCGAGTATCAAATTCTTAATGCCCGTAGCGGCTACTTCTGACTGAACGCCAGTGCCAACCATCGATGCACCCAATGCGGCGATTTCTCCTGAAGCTACACCGCCGATTTCGCCCAACGGGCCAATGCGGGTAACAACATCCGATATTAGCGGTGCAGATGCGGCTGTGGTATTGCCTAAGTAGTTAATCTTGTCAGCAAGATTAACTACATCATCCTGCCCCATCTTGAATGCAGTTCTCCACTTTGCCATCATATCGCCAGCCTGTTCTGCGGTCACGTCAAACGCAATCCCCATCTTTGTAGCCGATTCGGCGAAACTCATCAAATCCGCACGGTCAATGTTAGACTGCCCACCTGCTGCAACTATCTTGGCAATATCGTCAGCTGCCATAGGCAATGTCTGAGATAGTTTCAAGATATCGTTGTTCATTTCTTTGAACTGTTCTGGTGTTTCGAAATCAACCACTTTTTTAACATCCGCCATGGCACTTTCGAAGTCCATTGCCGCTTTGGTTGCTGCCACAAGTGGGGCTGCTAACACAGCACCGGCAACGACAGTATTTTTCAGACTGCCTGTAATGTTATCAAACCGGGCCTGCGCTTCTTCCTGCCTAGCCTGTGCATTCAGAATATCCGACCTGCGTTGCGTCAACGCATTTATACGAGACTGCAAATCAGCAATATGCCGATATTGTGCCTCGCTTACATGGCCAGTCGCCCTTTGTTCGGCGTCAGCCGCCCGCTGGGCATCACGCATAGCCTGATTGGCTTGTCTTATCTGCGTCTGCAGTTGCCTTGATTCTTGGATAGCTCTTTGCATGGACGATGTAACAGAGCCGTCCAGCTTGCCCTTAATTGCAATAGCAAGCTCCATAATCCTTCCTGCCATATTCAACCTCCTTTCTATTTTTTTGATATTTCATCATTTTCCCTTTTGATTTCAGCGTTCATGATGTCTATCCAATCATAGAAATCGCCGATAGGTATCTCTAATAAATAACCTATCGGCGTATTACTATATTTGGCTAGTCGCAGGGCTGACAAGCGTATATTGCTTATTTCCCCGCATTGAGTAAAAAAGCCTGCGCTTTCACGCAAGCCGCAGTGAAGTCCGTAGCGCCTAAGCTGAGAATATCATCATAGCGAACACCAGCCGCCGCTGCGGCCACCGTCGCCTGGAACACCATGGAAAGTGACGGCACAAGCATGCCAGGGTCTTGCTTTTTGGCAACCTTTTCGCACTTGATGAGCGTATAGCCGTTTATCTTTTTGAAATTAAAGACCAGCTCCGTTTTGCCGTTCGGCATAGGCTCCGTGAGCACCAACGTGTCGTTCTCGTCTACCAGTTCAGCATCTACCTGCTCTACGTCTTCAACAAGCTCTGCTTTTACATTTTTTTCTTCAGTCATGTTTCTATTCCTCCATTACATACCGATGTTTCTACGTACAACTTCGAGCATATCCACGCCATCAATCACGCACTTATAGCCATACTTGTCAACTTCGCAAGCAGTACTGCCATTGATGTCGATTTTGATATAGTGTGTCTCAATGACCGTTTCACTGTCGGTTGCCTCGCCAGCTTTGATGGTGCCAGGGTTGTGGCTCTTGACACGACCACGGATGGCTACGCGGTACTGCTCATGCACATAATCATCACTGCCGCTATCGAAATACTGCTTATCCGCATAAAGCTCAAGGCTCACCGTCTTGCCACCAATCAATCTGGTTGCAGTCTTGGTAGGGAGCTGCCAAGTGAGCTTGGTTTCCATGCCATCAAAATGGCCCTCAACCGGTGCATCAATTTTACCAGCAAGGCCGATTCCGGTGACTTCTGCAGTCAAGGAAGTGAACTCAGGAAGTTCTACCTCCTTGACGCCAATCATATCATCTGCACTGCCGCCGATATAGGCGCGCATGTCATTGATAACTTCAGGTACTTTATTTACAGGCATTGTCTTAACCTCCTCTATTAGCTAAAGAGCGCTTTGAAATTATTGACATCATATTCCAGAATGTCGTCAATTTCCTGAGCCGGAACAGGCGGCGTAATATAGCTGTGAACGCGGATGATGCCCTGCAACAGGTCTGTCGTCGGATTTTCTTCTTCCAAGAATTTGATATCAGCGCCCAACAGGAAGCCACGAGAAACAAGGCCATTCAGGCGGATTTGTTCGCTGTCCACAATAGTTTTGACTAAGCGCGGAGTCAGTGGCTGGTCTACTTTCTTCCAGTAGGTCAAGATGAATGTCTGATACTGCCAATCAAAAATGCGGCGAGCGCAGATGAAGCTATCCTTTACATCAGTGATGGACGGATAAGCGCCAGAGTAGTTGCCCCACGTTTTCCAACCGCCAGAGAAGTTGAGCCCGGTCATTACGCCCTGGCTATTCAAGAGGTTAGCCTGGGACAAGCTGATGTTGACTTCCGTGCCGTCTTTCAAGCAAAGGCCAGTTGCCTGCAGCGTCTGGTTAGACGGGGACTGATAAGGCACATCGTCATTGGCGGCATCAGTCACGCCGATAACGCCCATAACATGCGTCGACATATGGAATATCATGTCTCCTTGCTTCACGCATGGCCAGCAAACGTACTGATTCGTGCCGGTGTAGTTGTTCGTATTCTTCCATGCATTGACGCCGGAATACGTCTGAACTTCCTGCGTGTCCACATCCGTCAAGCAGATGCAGCGGAACAACTCGGAAATGTTCAGGCATTTTGCTTTCATGACGGCAGCTACCGTGGGGTTCTCAGACCAGCCCGGTGCTGCTACAATACCCGGCACCATGCCGAATATCGTATAGATACTATCGATAAGTTCCATACCCGTGGGGTTTCCAGCAAGGTCAACGCCGCCGATTACTGTGTTTGCCGTTACTGCTGCAGGGTCTACCTTATCGTAGGTCAATACGACGGATTCATTGCTTGCCAGTGCTCCGTCCGGCAGAATCGTAATCAGCAGTTTGCCATCTTCGTCATACGCCGCCGTATAATCCGTGCCAAGAACTGCGTCCTTCGTGGATTCAGCAGTAGCTTTCACCTTCAAGCTGGAAAGAATAACCGGTTCGTCCAGCAGCAGTTTCTTGTCTGCCGATACTGCCTTTTCTACACCAGCAACACCAGCTTTGTGCACATCTGGGTTCAGCACGTTTACAAAAATAATCGGCTTAACTGCGTACAGCTTAAACTGGCTATACATAGCTTCGCACAGGGTATATTTATCCCAGTCGTCGCTATATCCCAGTGCCGCTACTGCTTCGCCCCAAGAGTAGCAGATAACCGGTTTATTAACATAAGCCTTCGGATTATCCGTGAGGTGAACCGGCGCCGTACCAAACACCACCGGCAATCCTGCCGTAGTCGCTACCGGGGTAACAACAGAGGTTGGCACCTCGTTTGCTTTTACGCCATGAAAATATGCCATTATTTATTCGCTCCTTTCTCATGCTGCTCCAACGCTTTCTGATAGAAGGTGTTGAGAGCCGTTCCTTTGTGACCTACTTCCGCCCGCGCCGCATTCAGCTTGTCCGGGCTAACAAATAGGTGCTTCATTACAGGGTCATTTTCATACTCTGCCGGTATCCCTTCCGCAAAAATAGTGAAGGTTGACAGAATCGAGTCTCTAAAGCCCGGGCCAACGTAGACAACAGGGCCATTCGCCTGTTTCGTCGGCTGGCTTTTTTTAGCTTTTTCCATAGTTGCCTCCTATAATCAATTCTGGCCTGTATTTCTTTGGTTGTTGAACGTATACGTCAAATTCAAAAAATCCCAGCCACATCGGATAAGCTTGTTCATCGGTAACAGTAACCTTCATTCCTGGTGCCACAAAAGCATTTTCTATGGGGTTCTCAGATAGCAGCCGCATCCGGATGAATTCCAGCAAATGAAACAGGGTGTCACCTGCATATTGCTTATCATCATCGTACACAGTCACATAAACCACAATCCCAACCGTGGAATCTTCCTCACCGTCATGGATGGTGGACGGCCTAACAACAACGGCAGGGCATTGCTCACGCATTGCCGCTGCCGAGTTGCACTTAGGCAAAAAACCGGTATGCACGCTTATCGGTTCTTTATCCTCTTTGCCATTATGTTTAGTTGTTACCTCATCGTATTCCTGACAAGCTCTCTTTAGGAAACTGGTTATAGTCCTGGCACAATCTAAAGGTGTCATTGTTCCAGCCTCCTTGTAATTTCATGCATTAACCGAGATTCAAACATTTCCGTGCCAGCTTCCTGTACTTTTTCCAATACTGCAGGATTCCCAAAAAGCTGTGGTACTGCCGGGCCATACAAATCTCTAAAAGGCAGGCGGCTGCTTGATTCTCTCGCCACAAAGCGATTATTCAAAGTGAACGACCGAGGGACAAGCGTTTTCTTGCCTTTCTTTACTGACACGAAAATGCCTTTCCGTTTAGCTGCCACGCTATATGACTTAATCGGCTCACTGCCGCCTTTTACCTCAAGCACCGCACCGTCAGCGGCCTTCTTAATATTGGACTTGCCTTTCAGTGTGCCTGCTTTGACTGCATAGACCTTTCGAATCTCCTTGGTGCCCACCTTTCGAGCATGCACAGCCGCCCGCTGAGCTGCTGCCGAAATTGCCGAATACATGTTGCGGTTATCCAGCGAATTCAGCATTCTGTTCAATGCCGCATCTGTATTCAGCTCTATTTCAATAGACATAGTCTCACCGCCCTATGCATGGTTGAAGTGGAGTGTTATGCTGAGCAGCCCCATATCGTCCACGCAAGAATCAACTACCATAGGCTCCCCATCCAGCGTCATTACCTCGCCCTCTGCAGGAACCTCGCCAATCAATTCTTTTTTAACGTGGACGATGGTGGTCTGTCCATGTATGCCTTCAAAACCGCGATAATCTAATCCCTGTAAAAACTTCTCCTGCTCCGTGGGGCTTTGAACCACACACAGGATAGTTTCCCCATTTATTTCGTGCTCGTCCGCGAATTCGTCAGCATTGATAAATACGTTGGTCAGGTCTTCTGCCAGCATATCCTTGAAGGCGCTCATTTTTTGCCGCCTTTTTTACCACCCTTCTTGACACCTGTTGTGGGGTCAACTGGCGGCAAATCTTTCACAGTTTCTTCCCCCGTGTCATCGTCAGCATCATCGTCAGCATCCACAGGGTCAACCTGCGGTGTCTTCGGTTCTTCCGGTGCAGGTGCTTTCTGTTCTGCTGCAGTCTCATTCACGAGCTTAGCAACCCCCAGGCGAACAAAGCGTTTAGCGGTCTCTTTGTCCACGTCTGCAGTCTGATTAAGCTTGTAGAGCTTCTTTCCGCATGTAATCATGCCTTTTGTTACTAAAATCTTCATGGCTATCACGCTTTCGTCTTAATGTAAGCCCAGTCATCAATGGATTCCGGGGCCAGCAGGAACCGGCTGTAAACCGTCAGGCTCATCGTGTTTGATGCCTTGGATGCTACATATTTCGGTACATACAGACCGGAATACGTCTCAAAGCCGTTTTCTGCATCGTCAATGAGATTGACAGCGCCATGGAGCTGGCGGCCACGTCCCGGAATACCGATGATTACATCATCATCACCGAGGAACGGCTTTACGGAGCCATCGTCTGCCGTGTAGGTTTCCATGTAGGAGAACACTTCGAGGTTCAGGCTGCTAATCATACCGATGCGCATAACCTGCGGTGAAGTGATACGCGGCTGAATACTCATCAGAGACAAGTTGTTGTTGCTCGGAACGGCCAGCCACTTCATGATTTCCGTATTGTTCAGGAGATAATCAGCGATGTTCTTACCGCAAATCATAACGGTCGGCACAACGCCAGCATTTTCCTGAATCTGCTCGGAAGCATTCTTGATGTCCGAATAAATCGTAGCACCTGCCTGGTCCCAATCGGTGTCCGGCGTAATGCTCTGATTCCAGTCAAAGTTGATTGTAGCCTGCTTTTCGGTTACGCCGTCATCAGCATACCCTTTGATGGTGTAGGAACCCGTGGTGAGGATTTCTGCCGCCATCTGATTCTTGCGGTTCAGAATCGTTGCCTGCAGTTCCTTCAAATCCGCGGCCTGAATCTCAGCCGCCCGCTGAGCCGCGGTCTTACTCGTGTAGATGTTCTCGCCAAAGCCGCGCTGTTCGATGTCAGCAGGGTTTACCGTGCGACGCGGTGCGACCATCGGCGGCTCATAGATGTTGATGTTGGAACCTTCGCGGCTCATGTTTACACCGTGAACCTCGCCGTCAACAACGAACGGGGCAAGGCGACGACCCCCTTTGCGATATTCGACCATGATTTTGCTGGTCACGGCGGGTGTAGGGGTAATCGGAAAAAACGTATCTACCAGCGTAGTGGCAGGAGCCTTAAAACGCTCCATCGCCTGCATAAGAGATACAGTGTCTTTCATGTTAATAGCCATAGTATTTAGCCTCCTTCTTACTTTAAGCTGGACAACAGAATTCCCACGCCGCGCAAATCTTCTTCGTGTGCCGTTACCGTATCGCCATCAGCCGCAATGAGTTTTTCGCGGTTGAAATAGCCTTTCGTGTAGACCGTGCCCACTTTGTCTGCTGCAGTTGCGTCCACAGCTTCCTTGGCAACGAATACAGCCACGCCATCCGTTGCAGGAGTGGCGACAATCTTACCGGTGGTCGCATCGATGCTCAGCAGTGCACCGCGTTCCACCTTCGTGCCAGTCTTGAACGTTACGTTCTTGGTCATAACTGCTACTTCAGGGCCGGCGAAAAGTTCATCATAGGTTACACCGGCAATCGTTTCATGATAAGCCATAATCTTTGACCTCCTTCTTACTTGCCGTTGGCAATGTTCACAATCTCATCAATGGCAGCCTGCTTTTCATCGGCCGTGGGAGCACTTGCCGTTACACCTTCAGCGCCAGACTGCAGATTATCTTCGATGATGTTCTTGATAGCCGTCACAGCGTTATCCTTCGGTTCTTCTTTGCGAGCCTCAGCAACAGCATCAATGTAGGGCTTGATTTCATCAGCTGTCTGGCCGTTTGCTTTTGCTGTGTTGATGATGCCATCAACAACTTTGTCACCGGTCAGCATAGCTTCCAGATTACAGATGCGGCTGCGTTCTGCTTTCACAGCATCCTCAATGGACTGATTTGCCACCGGTTCTGCTGCTTTTTCGGTAATCCCTAACTTGTCAGCAATTTTCTGCAAAAGGGATGCGGTTTCCTGATTTTCCATAGTCTTTCTTCCTCCTTTAGGCTTTGCAGTGGTATGATTTGTCGGTGTCTGACGCCGATTCAGAATCTCCTTCACTTTCTCGCCATGTTTGAACTTCGCTAAATCACACGACACGCTATTCATAATCAGCATATTGCCGCTTATGTTGTCTTCGATAGGCGTTTCTTTGTCAATGACATCTACAAAGCCGTAGTCCAACGCTTCCTGCGCTGTAAGCCACGATTCTGCATCCATCATGGATTTGATATCGTCTGCCCCAACTTTGCCGCCCGTGCGCTTTAAGTAGACATTTACGATTGTATCTCGTACAGTATCCAGCTTGTCAGCGGTCTTGCGCATTTCCTCAGCGTTGCCCACAGCAAAACTCAGCGGATTATGAATCATGTACAGGGCATTTTCCGGCATGATAACCGTATCGCCTGCACATGTGACGATTGTCGCCGCACTGGCGCTCAATCCGTCAATCTTGACTGTGACCGACCCAGGGTAATCACGAAGTTTGTTATAAATCGCCTGTGCCGCGAATACATCACCACCGGGGCTGTTAATCCGTAAGGTTAAGGGCTTGCCGCCCAGTGCCGCCAATGCATCCGCAAATTGTTTCGGTGCAGTTTCGTCATTGAACCACTGTTCAGACACGATTTCGCCATAAATCAGAAGCTCGGCGTTTTCCTCCTCGGCTTTGTTCGTCACCTTCCAAAACTTCGTCATCGTTGTCGGTGTCGTCGTCTTCTTGTTGCTCATTTACTTCACCTCCCTTCTCGCCAGTTGCATCAGACAGGCCAAGGCTTTCCCGCAAGGCTTTTTCATATGCCGCCTGTTGCAAGTTTTCCTCGTAATCCGAGCCGGTCATTTCTGCCGCCTCGCGCTCACCGGTGCTAAGTCCGGACTGCACGCGAAGGATTGAACCATTCACATCTTTTACAGGGTCAAGGATGCTCATTGTTGGCCCGAACCATTCCGCATTACACCATGCTTTTCGTATAGCCGGGTCGTCAAAAAAGCCGGGACAATCAATGCGGCCTAATGCCACCGCCTCAGCTAACCACACCTCATACACTGGCTGGCAGAAATCACGAGCGAACCACACCCGCCTTTGCTTATATTCATCCCAGGCTTGCAGCAACGCCGCTCGACTGGCTGAATAACTGGAAGTAAAGTGCTTCATTAGCACTTCATAGGGTTGCCCCAGTGCTGCGCCCGTCTGTTTGACCAGCTCTTGCACGAATATGCCAAAGGTGCTCTGCGCATTACTGGCATCCATGGCTTTTACATCCACGCCCTGCGGCAATGCGTTGAGCGTTCCAGGGCCTAACGCATATTCATTGACATTCACTACTGGTTCATTCGGATCACCTTGATACGAACTCCCCCCCAGCATAAAGTTCAGGTCACTCCCTGCAGCCGAGCTCGTAAAGAACAGCGCAAAGAACGTCTTGACGATAGCACTTGCCAGCTCAGCCGTAGTATAACGGCTTGTCTGTTTCAGCGTTTCGAGCACTGGCGCCAGATACGGCACGCCGCGATACTGGTCAGCCCGCGTATCGTGACAAATCTGCAGGATATTCGGCAGCCCAGTATTGTCGCCATAGGCTTTAACACGCTGCCATTCAGTAACACCCGTCAAATCCACGCGGTCAAATGGTACCTTGTTTGATACCCAGTAGGCGACAATAGCGCCTGTTTTATCCACCTCTACACCGGAAACAATTCGGTTTCCCTTGGTAGGAGCGTTCATTTCTATCTGCGACACAGTGGTAAAACCACCGCTCAGCGGATTGCTCACCCTGTTTGCTTCCAAAAGCTGTATGCGCAAGGAATACGGATTACTTACATCCGGCAGTTTGCGCCGGAACACAGCGAACGCATCGCCATCCGTCATGTAGGACAGGTACGCAATGTGCTGAAGGTCGTAGAAGTTATTGCGACGATATATGTCACAATGCTTCGATGCCGCCCACAGTTCAAATTCAGCCCGTGTCTTCTTAATCCACCGCCGTGCTTCTTCCACGCTTATGCCCAGCTCGCTGAATTTCGGTCGCGGGAACAACGTCAGCCCCGTTCCGACCGCATGCGTCACGCTGGTATTCAGTGCCGCCGCGCCAATGGGCGTGTTAATGGCCAAATCTGCTGCACGATTCCGCAGCGTATCGGCGTTCCAGTCAATATCCGACTTTGAAGACGATTTGACTGGGTTCCAGCTTTTCAGAATGTTTGACTTATGCGATGCCCCGCCCTCTGAATAGCCTGTATTTTTGATTTCAGGGCGCTCCCTGCTCTTGATTTTCCGCTTTTTGCGACTCACTTTCTCAACTCCCATCTACGAACACTACCCGTTTGCTCATCCCCAACCCCACGGGCTGTTCATCATCGATAACCGCGCCGCCCGCTATCAAGCTGTCAATCGCCGCCCGGATACTTGATAAATTCGCCCTGGTCAGCGTTCTATTGCCGATTGTGTACGATTGACCGGTCAAAACCGCCTTTTCAGCTTCTAAATACAGCTTCAGGCGCTCATTTTGCATTGCACTTGCCATCTTTTCACCACTCTTTCATGTGTCCAAATCGGACACGTTCGCATAAGAAAAGGGCAATGCGTTTTTACACATTGCCCTGGCAGGTTTACCAAATATTTGTTTGCCGCGACGACCGACGCGAACTACTTTTTATCCGCATCGGTTCGGCAGTTTTCTTTTCGGCCGGCTTTTCATCCCGCACTTGCGGTTGCCCATTGACCGCCTCGTACATTTTCGCCCAATCCGGACGAATTGACTGCATGCATGCGATGTTATACACACGCAAATCAAGCGGCTCGTTTCTCACGCCCTGTACTTGCTCCCATGTCGTAGTGATGATGCCGTTCTTCTTGACCTTCTTTTTCTGCTCTGAGATAAGGCCCTTGAAGTAAATCTGGTCATATCCACGGATTTCCATCCCCTTGTCGCCGTCCAGTGGGAAATGAAAATACTGCTCGCCCGGTTCCTTGATGGAAAGGCGGTTCATGACCTGCTGTTTCCCTTCGTCAACGCCTAGCATTTGCAGTGGGATTGGCATTTTCTTGCCGTGAGTCAGCTTGCACAGCAGTTTAAGGCCAGGCCCACCTTGACCTTTAATCGGCACGCGGCCTTTATTCCAGTTCTTCAGACAGTAATTATACACGCTGGTCGTGTAGTGACCACCTGAGTCGATGAATGTGCGGACAACTTGCAGCCCCGTGCCGTCCGGCAGGTAATATGTGCGGTCAAGGACTGCATCCAGCGCTTTCCACGTCTTTGCTTTGTCCGGTGTACCGAGAACTTCACCCTTGCTTATGCCCCAGCACTCCTCAGCCATGCCCCAGCCACAAATTTCATACTCAAGACGATTATCCTGTGTATCGACTGCGGCAGTCAGCATCAAAACGCCGTCCGGCAAATCGGCTCCATATTGTTCACGGCGGCGAACAAACTGCATTTCGTCTTCAAAGGCGCCACGCTGACGGTACGGCTCCCCGAAACGTGTATTGACCACTACCTGTTCACGCGTGGGGTCGCCCTTGGCTTCCAACCACTCACGCATAATTTCCGCCCACGACAGCCACGGGCTCGAAAACGAATTCACAAAGAACGAGCGGATGCCGTTCTGTATGGCTTCAGGATTCATCGCGGTATATTTCTGCGGCGCAGATTTTATCTGCCGTTCGCTGAACGCATGGCCGCAGTCCGGGCATACCCACTCCACACCATTGACGATGACCGTCAAGCGCCCTTGCGTGTCTTTGAACTCCGTATAATCGGACTTCATGTCAACATAGCGCAGAGTGTGATACTCTCCGCAGTTTGGGCACTCATACTGCCATTCTTCCTGCGTCCCCGCTTGGTATTCCTTCTCGATACGGCTTGCGCCTTCGTTTGTCGGTGTTGAAAACAGTCCCATTACGCGGTTCCAGAACGTAGTCATACGTTTTGCCGCCAAATCCACTGGGTCGCCCTCGCCGCCTGCCGAATCCGGAAAGCGGTCTACTTCATCCGCCAGCAATATTCGCACCGGTCGCGATGCGAGACCTGCAGGTGAATTCGCGCCGCACATAATCAGACGACCACCGGGGAATATTTTCGACAAAATCGTGTTATTGCCGTCATTCTGCTTGCCCGGTTTCGCGTCCTTGTCCTTGACTGTGTAAAACAGGTTCGTCAAAACCGTTGTGTCCCGCAGCATAGGCGCGATTCGGCTCTTTGAGAAGTCTATGGCCATGTCTATTGTCGGCTGAATCATCATGATTGTGCAGGGGTCGAGGTGGGCGAACCGGCCTATGATATTGTTCATCAGGTCCGACTTCCCTATCTGCGAACTGCTCATCACTACCACGCGGCTGATTCCTGTCTGCGTGAATGCATCCATGATTTCCCTCTGGTATGGAGCACGGCTTGTTTTCCACCGCCCCGGCTCAGCTGAATTGTTCGAGAGTATGCGATAATCATCCGCCCACTTGCTGACAGACGTTTTCGGTAAGGGTTTCAGCCCCTTATGAGAGACATAGCGCCACAAATCAATCGCCGTCTTCATCTGCAGCAGCCTCCTCTCCGATTTCTTCGTGAGTAAACAGCTCCGGCGTGTACTCGCTCAATTCTCCCAGCTTATCCTCGATTTCCTTGGTCATAATGCTGTAAATCTCGCCTTTGCTCTTTTCTTCGAGCTGGGGAGCCAATTTAGACGGCAGTCCCAGCAACTGCGTCCGCAGGTTTGACAGCATTTCCGTCATGACCATTTCCACGGTACGGGCATCATAAGCCCGTGCCTCGGCTTTTGCCAGCTTCAGTTCGGCCAGTTCACGCTTGACTTTCTCATGTCTGGCCTTTTCAGCCATCAAATCAAGGCTATCCTCGCCATCTTCTGACGGTACAGGCCCTTTGAGCCGGTCATAATTCCGTGCACTTTCGAGCAGGAACACACCACCACGAGCGTCTTTATCATCGCGAATCACCACGCCTTCTTTGATAAGCTGGCTGATTCGTCCTGTTGTCAGCCCTACAGCTTTGGCAAAATTCGACTGAGACACGGTAATTTTCCGTGGATCACCTGATACTTTCATTGGCCCCCTCCTTTCTGTCGATTCGCTAAACATTTTCGACCAATTTTTGACGTACCAAATTTTTGGGCGTTAGATAAGTATTGTTTCCAGTCAGTAGACTTTCGTTTACTTACTTAGCAATAAAAAAAATTTATGTGCAGACAAATTCCGGGCGCCGGGGGACGCGCGGCCTTTTCTAGGGGCTGAAAGAACCTATGCCAGCCCAGCCGGCACCCCCTCCCAAAACTCGCTGTCAACGCACTTGCTTTATATCTGCAGTGATGTGCTTACCGTTCCGCTTGCGACATCCCGACCGATAAGCTGAACGCATAAGCGCCGCCGCCCGCCTGGCTGACACCTTGCGGAACGACCTGCACTGCCGTCGCACATAGTAGACCTCATGCCTCAGACACAGCTGGCTCTCGTTGTACTCACAGTCCTCGTTGTCGCAGTAGACCTTCAAGCATCTTCACCGCCTTTTGCACAAAAAGAAGGCACCAGCCAAAGCTAGTGCCTTCCGTTCCGAATCTTTCAGGGGTGAAACCAGTGTCGCCGAATAGCTACACTTTTCCACACGGTTATTATATCACAGTTTTTTTCACATTTGTGTTGCATCTTTTTTTCGCTTAACCGTTTCACCATGTTTTATAAAGCGTCCGCCCCGTAAAGTACGATACTCATTTTCCCAACCAGCGCTTTTCGATTTCGCCAGATAGTCGTTCTATCACAATGCATCTCCCTCTCAATATCTTTTTGGCTCATGCCGTCAAAATAAATCATGGGGATGATGCGGTAATATTCATGCTCCCTGACATAATCCAGGGCCACTTCTATTTCTTGCACCTCTTTCGAATCCCTGCGCAGTTTTTCAGTGAGCCCATATATTTTCTCCTGCCGCAATTCCTCCAAGTCTCTTTCCGGGGTCTTGCCGCTATGGCTCTGAAACATAACGATATCCGCTGACTTGCCCATGTCCTCATGCGCAATGTCAGCGATATCTGCTTCATAGCGCTTGATATTTGCTTTTAATGCCGGATAAGCTCTCAGCCGTCTTTCCGTCGCCTGGTATGCAGTTTTTGTTGACCGCTTACCAACAGCGACCATCTTCCGTCCTACATTCTCGATGGTCTGCAAAATCTGCTGCAAATCTTTCTCCGATAATGCCATTTGTTTTTCCTCCGATATGCTCCCTGAAAAATTTGGCTGTTTCTCCACGGCGCAATCGGTTTACATCCGCCCACGCCACTTCTCCCGGTCACGGGCATCTTTTTTGCGGCGCTTTCTGGCTTTGTAATGTTTTGGCGGCTGAATCCGTCTCAGCAACCTCCTTGGTAATAATTTTACTATTATATTGTACATTTGTCGAACAATCCAATCTAAAATCTGCATATTTAATCAATCATCATATGTCACAGTGGTGTCCGACTCATGGCAATATTTACATTTTACATAGGCCCATTTTTCGTTTATATCTGTTTCGTAATCTGCCCCACAATTATGGCAAGTTACATTCCCGCGTCTCCATCCCTGTGACCGGCTCCTATTTTTATATGAAGGAACTGGTCTATAATCTTCTTCCTGTTCTTCTGCTCCGTCTTCCTCCGGCAGTTTTAATCCTTTACTGGTGATGCAGGCTACCTGACGCAGGTCAGCCTCCCATAATCCCCCGTGCTGCAGTCGCATGTCCGGCAGATTACATGCAAATGTAGGCTTATTGTGCTGTCTAAATCCTGCCGCCATATTTTCAGCATCATATCTGCCCATCCACAATTTCTGCGCCGGTGCTCCCGGTATAAACACTTCCACAGGTATAATATCCAGCTCTATGCTGTCAGCATCCGAATCTTTGCCAACTGCCTCCTTCACTATCTGTTCCCGTTGTTCCGGCGTTGACTTTTCCGGTTTTGCCATCATATCAGCCACTTCTTTCACCATGACAGCCGCCTTGGCCGCAGACTCCTTTAATTGCTTGTTGAGGTTCTTCCGCTCAGCCAGCGTCTTCAAATCAGCGACTATCTTTTCCATGTCTTCATGAGTTATTTCCATATTTCCGTTACACTCCTTATTCATCGGGTCTCCTAAAAGAATACTCACAATATATCCATGCCCCGAATCCGCGCCTTATATATTCATCCAGCACTGCTATGGCTTCTGCATCATAGATAAGGTGGTCAAACTTTTGCCTTACTTCCAGCATGGTATCACCATTTTCAGCCACACAATTTATTGCGTCTCTGGCGGCTACCGTGCTATATGCTATCGGCGTTTTACGTTTTGGTATATTCCACGCAACATCTGTGCATATTTTTCTTTTCATAATCGCGCCTTGCAAAATGTATCTGGTTTTCTTTGTCGAATACTTCGCCACGCCCTCGGTGCCCATTGATTACAATTTGAGCATAATGCTTCTCACAGAGCTTATATCCGTCTTTGGCCGGTTGGCCACACAGCCAACACCTGCCACTTTCCAGCCATATCTGGCGCGGTTCTATGCCTTTCTTCCTCCGACGTCTTGCCGCTGCCAGCCTTGCCCTGGTTCTGCAGAACACACAAGTCTTGTATCCGGCAGTCACAGGGTTGCCGCACCTGCATAAGCCCATAGCCCTATTGTTCCGTTCCTGCTCCCGTTGCCTTTGACGGCTCCTTATTTCGCTGGGGTTAATATGGTCACGTCTCAGTTCTTTCTTCCGTTCCCTCAACGCCATGCGGCAGGCTAGGCAGGTTGTGTAACCTTCATCCGCCCGCACCTTCCCGCAGCGATAACAGACATGGTTTGCTTTGCACCATTCATACCATTCGCTCATAGCCTGCCGTCCTCATCCGGATTTGTTGCGTAGACGAACAGAAACACCGCGATAATGTCCAGCTTATTCCCAACGTTCTCCGAAATAAGGCACATCATCAGCAGCATGGCCATAAGTACAGGTTTGAATAATCTTGTTCTCATTCGTTATCTCCTTTTAATTAGTCGAAAGTATCTTCCTTGCTTCATCAGCATTACATCCGAAAATCTCCATCGTCAGCTTTTCGGCCTTAGCCTTGCTTAACGGTTTCGGCGGTGCCATTCGGCGTATCCTCTTAATTCTCTTTCTTTCAGCCCTTATAAATGTTTCACATTTCTTCCACAGCAAGCCAAGAGCTTTTGCTTGCATTCCCGACCTGTTATTCATGCTTTCCTCCGTTATCCAAAAGCAGCGCCACTGTTATCTCCTTTACTCCTGTTTTTCTGCTATTTTCTAATTAGATAAGAAGTTTTAGTATTTCAGCGGAATCATTACTATCAAGAATTACACAGCTACCATCTTTTGTACAATCCTCAAACACGTTAATCCATCCTTGTAAAGTTTTATTCTCTGCCATCATTTACCGCCTTTCATTTTTGCACCGCAATTCGGACAAAAATTACTATCGTCATTTGCCCATTGCTGGCAAGCAGAGCACTCATACATGGGGTACTCCCAATTCTCCCCTTGCTCGTGAGGGTGCTCAATCCAGTGGCCATTACCTAAAGTTTTGTCGCCGCCCATTTCTTCTTCTTGGCCATCGTCTGCCCTCCTGTAGTCTGAGCAGTCTATTTCGCTATAAATACTGGTCTTTCGATTAAGCATGCAACTTATGCCCTCAATAGTCCAGTTTGAAACCATTCTCTCTGTTCCGCCTATCTGTTTTACAACTCTACTCCTCGCAATCTCTGCATGCTCACAATTCTCACATTTTGCCATCGTTAGCCCTCCTGCACCACTCGTAAAAATCTTTTCTTGGGCATTTATCAATTTGTCATTATTAAAGAAAATATGCTCTAATAGTGTCTTCCTTAATCCGTTGCCTCATACGTTCCTTTCGCCGTTGGTGCAAAACGCCATCTAAGCGTTTCATTTTATCACGGTAATCCAATAGACTGAAGTATTCTCTTAACCTATCCGCAATAAATTTGAGCTCGCTTTTATTAAACCGGACACCTTCCTCTAATTCTGACTCAGTCCGGCTATCAATCCATTTAACAAAATGTTGCAGCTTTTCTTTTTTCCTAGGTTCTTTAACTCTATCAACTGCATACTTTAGTTTCCCCTTTCCGTCATAGCACGCCTTTCCGGTGTGTTCTCCCAGTTCTCTACTCTCAATTTGCGGCTTTCGCGCTGCTCCTCTAGCCGTGAGCACCGCCCCGACACACTGCATAAGCTCATCATCAGCAAGGTTATCAGCATGCCGCCCGCACCGATGCAGAACCATATAAAAGCCTTCAAGTCAAATTCAAACATGTTTGCCTCCTTTACGCTTGCAGGAGCGGTGCCCAGTTGTAAGGGCTTTCGCCCTTTCCAGTTGTTTGCTCCGGCCAAAGTAACTGTATTCCGTTCCCCAGTTTTGGGAAATTCTCGTATGTCTGTTATTGCTGCAGCTAGTCTCGGTCATCTGCTCTCCTTCACTTTGAATACCTCATAGAACTTTTCAATCGTCAGGCTTATGGATTCCCTGCAATCCAAACAAACAATCAGGCGGTCTTTATGGTCTTTATCATGCTGGAATGTCCATTCTTCCCCCGGTTTGAAACGGATTGCAATGGCTCCATAGTCCCCAGCCACAAATATTCCTTTAGTTTTCGGTTCGCAAATTCCGTTCATTCTTCTGCTGCCTCCTTCGTAAAAGTCAGCTTGGTCTGTGCCCTTTCTCCATCTATGTATTTCCAGCACTCCTGCATGAGTTTCTGCATGGCGTTCTTGACAGTGTTGTTAAAGTCTCCCTTGGTATTTGAATACCATACCCGCCAGTTCGGTGTCTCGTATTTGAAAGTATAACCCCACGGGATTTGTACGCTTGCTTTTATCTGCAGCTTGTAATAATCCGCATCAACAGGATATTCCATTTTCAGCCCGTAAAAGCAGCCGCCGTCCATAACGTCTTTTTCCGTCAAGGACAGGCTAACCATTTTCGCAGAAATCAGGGCGATGTTATCTGCCGCTGTTAAAAGCTCTGGCCTTGGTGGTTCAATACCTTTGTATGTGTAGCTTTCCATAGCCCCGGCGTCGTTCTTGTTGACCCATTCAAAAATATAGCTGTCTACAGCTCCGCTGCGGTTAATGCGAAATCCTGTCAACTGTCTCATACCATTTCTCTTTCCTTTCTGACGATAGCCCTGATTTTGTCTTGGTTCTCGGTCTTGTATAACCGATACATCATTGCTCTGATAGCTTTTTCAGACATCTCCATTTCTTTTGCTATGACTGGATAAGGCACGGCATCCAGCACAGCTCCTACTGCGGTCTGCATTTCCTCGCCTGTCCACTGGTGCGCGTGTGGGCTTATCCTTTTTGGCCTGCCCAGTCCTAAAGTTACACACCGGCGAATTACGGCACCATAAGTGCGTTGTAGCAGGTCTGCTATCTCTTTGCCTGTCTTCTTGCCTTCTTTGATGTATCCGGCCAATCTGGCATCTTCTTCCTTTGTCCACGGGGTTACTTTTTTGACTACGTTGGCCAGTCCATCCGCCCGCCGCTTCGCTTTTACCCATGCAGGCTCTTTCCCTAATATGTTTTCTTCCATCTTTGAGAAGTCCAAAAAAGCTTTGTTCTTTTCCGCCCACTTCCAGAAATCCACCAAATTCACAACTCTGAATTTGCACCTGCCCACCTGTTTGTACTTAACAGGCAGGCCACGGTTCTTAACCCAGCTTGTTATGATATATCCGCCCCCTCCGCTGCTGCCTGTCACCGCCCTGTGGAGCTGATGGAGCGTTATATAATCGCCGTTTTCCAAGAACGCTCCCAACCCCATACGGGCTCTTTTGACCAGGATGGCATTTTCCGACCTGTTCAGCGCCTTTGCTATATTCGGTATAGGCATGCGCCCGTAAAGCTCTTCCAGCCATTCTTCTTCCTCTGCCGTCCATTGTCTATTACTGCCCATGACATTCTGCCCTCGCTTTGCACGCTGCCACTATTGCATAGAGTTCTGCACGCCATGCTTCCCATGCAGGATTCGTGCCATCGTTCCAAGTAATCGGCTCTACTTTGTAGCCCGCTCTTTTTAGTGACACATACTTCCCGTAGCTCATGCCATACTCTTTAGCTTTCTGAGCCAGCGTGTCCAAATTGGACACATGCACTTTCCGTTTTCCGATTATTGATTTATGGCGGAATCCTTCACGTTTTATGCCACTGCGAATGGAAATGACACATTCCGGGCACCGTTTGGCACGGCTGAACTTACTGTTGACTACGAAATCACGCCCACACAGTTCACAGGTTACTGTGCGGTTGTAAATAATCTCCGATACTTTCATTGTTCAATCTCCTTATTTTCGCTCTGATTGCCTTCAGCTGGCGCTTGAGATATCTAGGCCGTGGTTCTACGCCGTCCATCATGGCCAGCAATTCTCTTTTCCTGGCAAGCAGATCAGCCAGCGTTTTGCGTTTCTTGCTCTTCGACATCTTCATGTACCTCCCCATCCGATTTCCAGAGATTTTCTTTGTCGAACTTCATGCCATTTTCTTCCGCCCACGCTTTAGCCCAGGCTTCAAGGTCAACACCTGCTTCGAGATAGCTGTATGGGCAGTTCTTCGCATTGACGTTGACCGGCTCGACACCGTATTTGCGGAAAACCTCGCGAATCAGGCATTCTTTCCATGCTTTCTTATGGCATTTGCCGCAGGTCTTCGGGATGAATCCGGAATAGAGCTTTTCGAAATCTTCCATAGGAAGGACTAGGCTCCCCGACATCTCCTTCACAATGTTGTGGTACTTCACAGCTTTGTCGTTCGGTACAAAGACAATATCCATGTGCGTTAGGTGTCTTGTGAAATCCCTTGCGGCATCCATGTCGAGGAAATCATACCGGCGTTTTATTGCTTTATAGCCCCATGTCTTGCAAGAACGCAGGTCTTTCATAAACTCTGAGTCTACATCCTTCATTTTTTCTTCGTAGTCTTTGATGACGCTCTCCAGTATCTGGATCAGCAACATCATTCGTGTCATATTTGCTTTTTCGGCTCGTGATAAATACTTATTCATGGCTGTTTCTCCCCTCAAAGCCGCCCACCCGGACGGCTTTATACCTTCTGATTCGGATTAGTTGAACTTTCGTTCCATCCGCCATTTGATTTCTTGTTTAAGGCGGTTGATTTCTGTCTCTACACGGGTGCGTAAATAAGGCTTATCGTTTTCCATGTCGTTCAGCCATTCTTCCAGCATTCCGCTGATAGCTGTTGCGGATTCAATCTCTTGGTCATTGTCAACTTTCAGCAATCTTCGCCGTTCGGTTTCTTCGGCTTCCTCTTTTTCCCTGACGGCCTTATCGGCTTCAATGGCTTCCAGCGGGATTTCGTCAATGTAACCGTTATCCTTCAATACGGACGCCTTGGCCGTGCCGGTTTTGGCCACTTCCATAGCCGCCGCCCGCAAGGCTTCTTCTTTTGTGTCGTAGGTATCTTTGAGGAATACCCAATCGGCTTCATCGCCGTGCTCTACCACCGTGTAGGTCAGGCAATAACGGCCACTTTCAGTCTTGTCTGCCACAGCCTTGATGGTGAAGTTTATCCAGCTTTTGTAACCGCCTCTGCCAGTCTGATACGTTTCCTGCCCGTATTCATCAACCTCTGAGACTTCCCATTTCCCGGCATTGAGCTTTATTTTGCGGCCACAGGATTGAGCCATACCGCATACCTCATTGACTTCTCTGCAAGACTCACAGCATTTCATACACTGCGTTGACAGGTGGCAGGCCTCGCACGGCTCCAAACTTTCATGGCCATACTTTTCAGCCTTGGCCTTGATGGCGTTCAACTGGTCTTGCTTGCGGTGTTCTTCGACTTTGGCCATACGCTCCGCCCAGCCCGGTTCGTCTTCCCGTTCTTCGTGTTTGACGATGGTCACATGATTAAGAGATACCGCGCCTTCTTCCTGGAGCTTGTCCGCGACTTTCTGCTGCCCTTCTTCGGAGAGCTGGCTTGCTTCATAGGCGGCGCTGACTTTCAGCCGCCCATCTTGAAACGCCTGCTTTAGGTCTTCATTCTGCAGGTTCTTTGCTATTGCGTGATACCGTGCAAGCTGACCAGACGACATCTGCAGCATCTTCCCCACAATGTCGCGGACACGGCCTTCCAATCCCTGCTGTTCTTTCATGCGATTGAGGATATCCGTCATCCTCTCAGCCTGCCGCATCTTTTCGGCGTCTGTCAGCTGGCGAGCGGTGCTGTTAGTCAACATCAGCATCAAGTCCAGCATGTCTTCGTCATGCTCATTTTCAATCAAGCAGTTGACTTCGCTGAACTGCTCCATGCGTTTTTCATTCACCAGCATATTGCAAGCTGTCCAACGGCGTTCACCGCTGATAATCATGTATTTCCCTGTTTTATCAGCTGCCCGGACAACGAGATTATGCAGGACGCCGCCCGCAATCTCGATGGCGTCTGCCAGCTCCTCGATGTTTTCCACGCTGTAGACCTTTTTATTTTCCGGGTCTGGGTAAAGCTCATTGATATTCAGCCGTTTCAGTTCATATTTCGGCGCTCCTGATTCGGTTCTGCTGGCCTGGTTCATCAGGCCCATGAGATTGAATGCCATTGCTTATCCCTCCACCATCTTGACCAGTTCAGCCACAAAGGCTTTATAGTCTCTTGCAGCACCACAGCGCGGCGAATGTATCATTACCGGCTCTGCCGTGAAGGTGGATTCGTCCACTTTGTCAGTCCAGCGGATGATTGTATCAAAGACTTTGTATTTCTCGGCCTGTTTCAGCCATTCTGCGCCCTGCTGATTGGTGTCGTTACGGCGGTAGCTGGTGATGAGTGTTCCCAACAGCTCAATCTGCGGATTGAAATACTCTTTGACTGTTTTTAGCTGATTCAACAGGCAGTCAATACCATCAAAGGTGAATTTATCAATCTTGGCCGGGATAATCAGATAATCACTGGTAGCAAGTGCATTGATTACGCACATGCCCAGGCTGGGGGCATTGTCTATCAACACATAATCGTAATCATCCTTTACCTGGCGCAGAATTTCTTTGAGCCGTACCTGCTGTGGCACGGTGCTGTCCATGAGTACGGCCTTTTCTGCTTCTGCAAGGGAGAGATTAGCAGGGATGATATCCAGCCCCTCATATTCGGTGCGCTGAATGACTTCTTCTGCAGTAACTCTGCGTTTCATGACATCGGTCATGCTTGGCTTGTCGTAGCCATACACACCGAAAAACTGCGAGCAGTTGCCCTGTTGGTCATTATCTACCAGCAGGACTCTCTTGCCGTGCTCCGTGGCCAGCAGATAGCTTGCATTGATAGTGGTGACGGTCTTGCCTACGCCGCCTTTGAGATTTGCAATGGTTAATACTTTCATCGTCTTATTCCTCCTTAGATTGTTGGTGTTACGAGTTTATAGTGTTACCAGACAGAATGGATTGTTTTCTGCTCTGCTTGTTTTCGGGTTCTTGTATTCCAGGAACCGGACTACGGTGTCCGCTTTGATTTCATACATGGCCAAATCATCAGCGCTGGCGTATTTATGGCCATAGCTTTCCTTCATGTCCCGCCACGCTTTCCATGGCACCATGAAATAGCTAAGTTCCCAACCGGTGCCAATGCCACAGCAGACAAACGCTGCCGCCCCTGCCTTGTGGTATCTTTCCAGCATGGCGGCCTGCGTAGGTGTCACCACTGCTTGTTTGATATGGTCTTTTTGGGTGTACTTGGCTTCGAACGCTATCAGCCGCCCACCTTTGAGACAGCCGATAAAATCAGGCTGCGCCTTGGCTGTAAACTGCACTTCTGCCCTGCCCCTTGCCCGGTCTAAATTCTTCACGACACGGAACGGCTCGCTTTCCTTGTGCAGTACCAGCTTGCCTTCCTGCTCATATATCCGCGCCGCCCCCATTATCATGTCTTCCAGAATGCGGCCTTGGCTGTTGTTCACCCTGCTTGTGTAACTTCGGTTTGTACCGAACTGCATCCAATCACTTCTTCCCTTCCAGCCGTCTACGCTTGCATTTTCTAAGCAGAAAACGTGCATTTACTCCATGCCTCGCGTAGTATCGGAAATAATAGTCTGTTTCCTTGGCAGACTTGCCGCACATCCACGGTACACACCCCGGCCATTCGTCCGTTATTCTGCACCAAGCGCGGTTTATACACGCAAGACAGCACGGCTGCCGCTTACGTTTTGTCTTGCATACGTCCCCATAGCAATAATATTTAGTCACCATTTTTGGCCTCCTTGTGGATGATTATGTGGATAACTACCCGGTTCGCTCAAAGACAGCGTGCTGATACGGGTGCCCATCAGCTGTATAGCCGTTATAGCTCAGCTGTGTAACTACTCTATATCCTTTAGGGGCTTTGATTTCGTCCCGGTAAGTCTCTGCCTTGGTTATCTGCTTTTTGACCGCCTTAGTGCGAATCAGATTCTTGCTAGGGCAAATACGAGAGCGTTTTGATTTCAGCTCCTTTATTTCCGCATCCAGCTTTTTGACATCTGCCTTTTCTCGCAAAGCCTTTTCTTTCTCATTCAGCTTGGTTGTCAAGACATCTTCTTTGGTCATATATGCCGCCAGCTTTCTGGCGTCCATACATTTTCCTTCGTATGGCTTGAAATGACAGTCTCCCAGCTTCCATGCCTTTTCCATTTCCCTTTTCATCTGAGCGAACTGCACACCCGGCAGAGCCGGTATGATGATGTGGCCGTGAAGCCTGCCCCGGCCTGTCAGATTTTCATGCACGGCAATATACCTCAAATCAATGCCATGCTTACGATAAAAGCCCCTCATGTGCCGAATCATCCTGCTGTATTCTTCTTTGAATTCCTTAACAGGTACTGTTTCTTCCAGCTTGAATGTAATCCACCAGTCCCCAACCTGAAAGTTATCCATGATAAGTCTGGTCAGATTTTCCGTCTTATGTCTCAAATTTATCCTTTCCTGTGATTCTGAGGTCTTTCCCGTTCTGGGGCTGCGCCTTTCCCTGATTATGGCTTTTTTAGGCATTGACCTCTGCGAGTGGTACTTGTCCACTATCAGGAATCTTCTGTCATGAGAACGCCATCTTTTTTCCATATATGCCATGGTTGTTACTCCGTTGATTACTACTCTTATAAATCCTTGATTTATGTATATTCATGCGGCTTTTTTGTCGGTTTACTAATTCCTTAAGCAAGACTGGCAAGGGGTGTTTCACCCCTTCACTTTTTTGCCCCTATGTGATACAATAAAAACAAGGTTAATTCTCCGTTGACCTGAACTACTAGAGCCCGTCGCCTAACGGGCTCTTTTCTTTTGTCTTTTTCCACGCCGTCACACTTTCAGCTCGTTGAACTGGAGTGTCAGCTCTTCCCGGCACTTTTCCAGCGCCCTGATAACTTCCTGGGCCACGCGCGTGCCCAGCGCTCCGCTTTTATCCTCATAGATTTCTTCTTCTACTGGATTCCGCTTCGGGTCAGTAATGCAGTCATCAGGGTAATAAATGCCTTTCAGCTGTAGTTGGCAGCGAGAATCGCTTTCTCCACTGTAACTGGTTAGGAAACCAATCATTTCATCCAGCTGCTCCAAATCGGTCAAAATATTTTCTGCTTCGGCCACCTTTTCTTTGATTTCGTTCAGGCGTTCTTCTGTCATGTTTCTTGTCCCTCCGTCCTTTTCTGCATTGTCAAAATTTTCTTGCGGTTTTGCCTGTTCATTACATGGCCATGCGTTTCTGGATGAATTCCTCCACCCAGTCACGCCGCGTTTTTCTTTTGGTCTGCCCCGGGGGAACAAAGAACTTTAGTTCCCCTTCGTTCATCCACCTGCCTACGGATACTTTTGAACATTTCAGTAGCGCTGCCGTATCTCCAATGGTGAGGATGGTATCATCTACTGAAGTTAATTGCTCATCCTGCTCAGCCGCCAGCTGGGCCTTTAGTTCGCGCACCTCCTGCACGAGGGGCGCGATGGCCTGCCGGACGGCATCGGCAATGAGCTTCTGCAGAACTTCATCCATTCCGTTTCACCTCCTTATGCCGTTTCTTTGGCAGGCGGTGCGGAAAGAATCGCACCAGCCAGCCGCAGGATGACGGCCTCGCCGCCCATCGCACGAATCTGATTGATGATTTCCATCGTCTGATTGCGAGCCTTCTCATTTTTCATGATTTCTTCCAAGGCTTCGTTTGTTGACCTGTACATGATTGCCCTCCTTTCCAAATTACTCCCGGCAGGATTCATCCGCCCACCGTCGAACCTCCTTACTGGAAGGAGGTGATTTAATGTATTGGTACAAAAGCAAAGTCGGCACATTTACAATCCGTTCTACATTAAACGGTTACGGATTGTTTTTTGACGGCAACCTTGTAGGGGAGTACGATTCCCCTACTGCCGCTGCCGATGATGTCTTCACTCATACCACTGGTGAATTCAGATGGGACAGACTTGACGGTCGGGTCAATCCTCCATCTGACTTATCCGAATGGCACCAATCTTGACATTGTGAATATGTCTCTCTAAAAGTCTGATGC
Organism: Selenomonas sp. AE3005; assembly: GCF_905233635.1. Lineage (GTDB taxonomy): Bacteria > Bacillota > Negativicutes > Selenomonadales > Selenomonadaceae > Selenomonas_A. Next base: position 41,496 of record NZ_CAJODG010000010.1, read on the forward strand.
TATCGTTTATTGTGACCAGCGATGCATCAGGCTTTTTCATTTGCTCTCGCACAACATCGATGTATTCCGTAATCAGGGGATTCATCTCTTTTTCCACATTTTGTTTGCAATCTGCCAGTGTCTCAGCATCCGCACGGAAAATAGCTTGCTTTTTTGCCAGTCGAATGCTCGCCAAGATTCTTTCGACTGACTCAACTGTAAGCCCGTCCAGCAGTCCCTTGATTGTCTGGGCGGTCTTTTTTTCTTCCTCAGTCATCCGCAACATATCAATCATTGTTAGCTCTCTATCATTCACGCACTCACCCCCTCTCTCGGCTTCGCCACTAAAACACTTCACTTAAACATTTCATGGATGACTTTTTTCCTGCACGCATCTAGCTGTTCTTTTGTCGGCTGGGTGCGTTTTTCTTCCTCCATCCAATATATGTATGACAGCATTGATATTTTGGTGACGATGTATTTCGCGGCAAAATAAATCACTGCAATCCCCATCGCTATGGTCACCCAAGTCACTCCCTCACCCCCTCTCTCGGCTTCGCCACTATTCGGCAGGATTCATCCGCCCGCTGTCGAACCTCCTTACTGGAAAGGAGGTGATTACCATGAAGATTGTTGTCCGTTTTAAGAGTGGTGAAAAACTCCCGATTGATAATGTTGTCAGCATTACCAGTACCTCACAAGATGGCTCTCGAACTTTTAAAGTTGAGAAACTCCCTGAAATAGTCCTCAATGGGTGTTCCACATGTTCACTATTTACGCCCAATGGATATTTCATCTTTAGCATTTCCGAGATTCTTTACCTACAAGTTCTTCCCAGCTGATTAGGTTTCCATCGCTCTCAGTGTGAAGGTCGCATTGTGTTTCCAACGTGCCACCTTCACACTCTTTTTTCAAAAAAGCTTGGAGTCTGACAAGGAAGCTGGCATATTTGTCATTTTCACATGTCGAATCTATCCGTACAGTAAAGCGCACGCTCCCACCTCCTCTCTCGGCTTCGCCACTATTCCTCCCCGGTGCTATAATAGCTATGAAAGGAGGTGTGTTTATGGCAGTTGTTGTTAAGGTTTCCGATGTCATCAAACTGCTAAAGGAAATTCGCAATAATGGGATAAAAGAGATAACCTTTAGCGAAGTTGAAGGTGACGATGAACTGCCGCCCGCAGTTCACATTGACGGTATTGACCCCGAAGGGTTGTTTGATTCGATTGACTGTGGCGACATTGACGGGCGCAACGCCGATGTGTAGTTAATGATGTACTGCACAGGTTCTTCATCACGGGCAATGCGTTTCCGGTTCTCACGCTGAATCGCTTTGTTTAGTGCCCTGTACATGGCATCATCTTCCCCCACGATGGTAACGGCTACCATTGTGGGGATTTTTTTACTTCTGGTGCTTTTATGCATTCCCCCACCCCCTCTCTCGGCTTCGCCACTATTCAGCAGGATTCATCCGTCCGCTGTCGAACCTCCTTACTGGAAGGAGGTGATACCATGGCAACGTTAATCGTTAATACAGAAACAGGCCGTTTGGTACTTGAACACGTTACCCATCTGGGCAAAGGCAACATCAGCATGGACGAACTTATCAAAAGTGGCACAATCGAAGTTCGTCAAGCTGATGGCACCATAACCCATTTGGACTGCTCCCATCTTAATTCTTTTGAGATTCAGCAGTTTTAAACATGTTCTTTGCCGATTCTTCATCAATGAACGGTGATTCTATAAAGCATTCACCGACTTTTCTAAGCCCCCAGATTATCCTGGCCGATATTCTGATGGGCTTTTTTTCTATATCCCCGCCTATTAG
>NZ_CAJODG010000011.1 GCF_905233635.1 Selenomonas sp. AE3005
GTTCGTAGCAATTGTAAACACCGTAGCTGGGGGCGAACGGGGGAGTGATTTTTATGCGGGGAGCGACTGCCTGAGCGCAGCGAAGGCCGGCACACTGTAGTTAATCGCTAAGCAACTACGTTGAAAGGAGCGCCGTTGGCCTGCCCGGCGCAGGTAACTGGACAGTGCTATTTTCCGAGGTGTGTCGTTCAGCGGAGGCAGAAAAATTACTCCCCCGTGAACCCCATGCACTTATTAACGAGATACTTTTAAGAACTACTTGACCGTCAAACTGCAATTTATATGCAGGGGAGCGTCTTATTTCCCAATCATAATGCTGATGATTTCCTTATCGGTTTCCTTCATGCCAATGCGGCCGAGGCGGCTGATGTTGCGGATGGTGTTTTCCACGCCTTTTTCTACGAGGCCGTCGCCGCCGTAGAATTGCTGGCCGTTGCGGTACATTTCAAAGCCCAGAATGCCGGCATCAACGGCAGCGGATATTTTTGCGGCACAGGAGGCTTTGGCACCGTCGCAGACTATGCCGGAGGTGATGGCCAAAGCATTGACGATGGTATGAATAATTGCCTTGTAGTCACCACCGCAGAGCCAGGCAATGCCGGCACCGGCACCTGCCCCGGCACTGACCGCACCACAGTAAGCGGAAAGGCGGCCAATACCTTCTTTTTCATGCAGGGTGACGAGGTTGGAGAGCAGCAGGGCGCGGTAGAGTTTTTCCTGGTCAGCACCCGTTTCCTTGGCGTATTCGATGACCGGCAGGGAGACGGTCATACCTTGATTGCCACTGCCGGAATTGATGACTACGGGCAGCTCACAGCCGTTCATGCGGGCGTCAGAACCGGCAGCGGCTCTGGCCCGGGCCCGGATATGGACGTTCTGGCCATAGGCTTTGAGCAGCGTCTTGCCGATATTGGCACCATAGTCATTTTTTAAACCTTCGTCGGCGATGGCCGTGTTGTAGGCAATCTGCCGGTCAAGTATTTCCTGTACATCGGCAAGGTCACAGGTCATGGCAAAATCATAGATATCTGCAATAGTCAGGCATTCGTAGTCTGGCTTGTCTTTGTCAATGACATTGACAATTTCTTTTTCCAGCAGAACCTGCTCGTTGCGGGTGATTTTGACAATGTTCGTATGTTCGTTGACCACTTGAACTACAGCGTTGTCCTGTCCTTTGCTGACTTTGACGATAATGTCGAGAACATGGTCAGACTGAGCAAACTCTACATTTATTTCACTATGGCTGAGATATTCACCCAGCTTAGCTTTATCCGCCTCTTTAGCATGGGCAATGACTTCGAGGCCGGCAGTTTCGTCACCGGCAACAATGCCGATGGCCACGGCTGCCTCAATGCCCTTGCGTCCTTCCGTGTTAGGGACGATAACGCTTTTGACATTTTTTATGATATTGCCGCTGGCAGCAACGGTGACTTTATCCGGCAGGCAGCCCAGCACGGACCTGGCTTTGGCCGCGCAGTAGGCAATGGCAATTGGTTCGGTGCAGCCCATTGCCGGCACCAGCTCGCGGCGGAGTATTTCCACATAACTTTTGTAGATGGGGTTAGTCTTTTCCATATATGTATCTCCATTTCGTATCTATAATAATCATATTATAGAGTATTTTACATTAGTTTACGAGCCTTGGAGATGGTGAAAATTTTTTTGCCAATGGGCATGAGGGAGAATGTGACTGGAAAAAAAGTCAAGACTGGTTAGGAAAAATTTCCCATGCTATACTGACCAAGGTGTAAGCTTAGACAACTTATGGGGAATCTTTTGGCAGGAGGAAATTGTTTATGACAATGGATACGCAGGGAAAAGAACTGGCCTGCATTGAGAGGTTGGGAACCCTCTGTGCGATGAGTGAATGGACGGAAACACAGCTGGAAGATATGCTGCGTCTGTTGCGCGATTATGGTGCCAGCTGCGAGTACGATGGCTATCAGGAGGGATATAGCGAAGGCTACAATATGGCATTGTCTGACGCGGTGGAAGCGGCGCAGCGTTCCAGTGTAGGCTGATAAAGAAGGTTATATCATTAGCGGGAATCCTCTTGTCATGATATTGACAGGGAGGCCCGTAATGGATATAATTAGTAGCAGGTAATAAATAGGTGCATGACCGGCGGATTAGTGGATTAACACAGGGAACTGCATCGACGCTTTTTCAAGAGCCAACCGCCTGGGCAGGGTGTGTATACGCCTTGCTCAGGCGGTTTACTTTGTCTAAGCGCCAAACAGGAGGATTGTATGATACAGGAAAATTGGCAGGGATTCCGTCCCGGCAAGTGGCAGACGAAAATTGATGTACGTGACTTTATTCAGAAAAACTACACGCCCTATGAAGGGCAGGCAGACTTTCTGGCTGCAGCAACGGCAAATACCACGGCTGTATGGGAAGAATGCAAGCGCCTGCTGGCGGAAGAACGTCAAAAGGGCGGTGTGCTGGATGTAGATACGGAAAAGGTATCGACCACCATTTCCCACGGTCCCGGCTACATAGATAAGGCGCATGAGTCCATCGTGGGCTTGCAGCTGGACGCGCCGTTAAAGCGCGGCCTGATTGTCAACGGCGGTCTGCGCATGGCGCAGCAGGCTGCTGCTGAATACGGCTACAAGGTCAGCGATGAGATTACGGAAATTTATTCTAAGCATGTTAAGACGCACAATGAGGCTGTGTTTGAACTTTACACGCCGGAGATGCGCAAGGCACGTCACTTAGGTCTGTTGACTGGTCTGCCTGACGCTTATGGCCGCGGCCGTATCATCGGTGACTACCGCCGTGTAGCGCTCTATGGCGTTGACTATCTCATTGAGCAGAAAAAGCAGGACAAGGAAGAAATGTTCGGCGGCAGCATGGACCAGGAAAAAATGCGGTCCCGCAGTGAAATCTCCTGGCAGATTAAGGCCTTGCATGGCCTCAAGACCATGGCGGCCAGCTATGGCTTTGATATCAGCCAGCCGGCGAAAAATGCCCGGGAGGCTGTGCAGTGGGTGTACTTCGGTTATCTGGCGTCCGTTAAGGAACAGAACGGCGCGGCGATGTCCATCGGCCGTGTTTCCACGTTCCTGGATATTTATATCGAGCGCGACCTGGCTGCCGGTAAAATCACTGAGGCTGAGGCGCAGGAACTCATGGACCAGCTCGTGATTAAACTGCGTATGGTGCGGATGCTGCGTACGCCGGAATACAATGAACTCTTTGCCGGTGACCCCATTTGGGTAACCGAATCTGTAGGTGGTATGGGAGAGGACGGCCGTACGCTGGTGACGAAGAACTCTTTCCGTATCCTGCATACGCTGGAGAACCTCGGCCCGTCCCCGGAACCGAATCTGACGGTGCTCTGGTCCAAGCGTCTGCCGGAGGGCTTTAAGCAGTATGCGGCAGAAATTTCCATCAAGACCAGCGCTATCCAGTATGAAAACGATGAGGTTATGCGTCCGGCCTATGGTGATGATTATGGCATTACCTGCTGCGTGTCGGCCATGAAACTCGGCAAGATGATGCAGTTCTTCGGTGCCCGGGCCAATCTGGCCAAATCCCTGCTGCTCGCCATCAATGGCGGTAAGGACGAAAAGACCGGCGAACAGCTGGCACCGGAAATCCCCCTGCCGCAGGGCGACGTACTGGACTATGCAGAAGTGCGTAAAAAGTACAGTCAGGTATTGTCATGGCTGGCCAGACTCTATGTGGATACGATGAATGTCATCCACTATTCGCATGATTTGCATGCCTATGAGGCTGGTCAGATGGCCCTGCATGACAGTAAAATTGAACGTCTGATGGCTTTCGGTGTAGCCGGCCTGTCCTGCGCAGTTGATTCCCTGTCGGCTATCAAATTTGCCAAGGTTAAGCCGCTGCGCAATGAGCAGGGGGTAGCTGTGGATTTTGCCGTTGAAGGGGATTTCCCGAAATTCGGCAACAATGACCCACGTGTGGACGAACTGGCACATGAACTGACGCATGAATTCATTACGGAACTGCGCAAACATAAGGCTTATCGCGGCTCGTCCCACACGCTGTCCATTCTGACTATCACGTCTAATGTCATGTACGGCAAAAAGACCGGCACGACACCTGATGGCCGTAAAATCGGCGAGCCGTTGGCACCGGGGGCTAACCCCATGCATGGCCGCGATAAGAATGGTGCTTTGGCAGCCATGAAGTCCATTGCCCATCTTGATTATGCTGACTGCCGTGATGGTATTTCCTATACCTTCTCCATGATTCCGTCGGCTTTGGGCAAGACTGATGAAATTCGTGTGCAGAACCTGACGGCGATGTTGGACGGCTACAGCGGTTATGAGGCTCATCACATTAACATCAACGTACTCGACAGGGCTGTGCTGGAGGACGCTATGGAACATCCGGAAAATTATCCGCAGCTCACCATTCGCGTTTCCGGTTATGCTGTAAACTTTATCAAGCTGGACAGACCGCATCAGCTCGAAGTTATTCAGCGTACCTTCTACGAAGCAATGTAAGATGGTACAGGGATATTATCATTCCAAGCTGATCTGTGGTACGGTAGACGGTCCCGGCATGCGCTATGTCCTGTTTCTGGCCGGCTGCAGGCTGGGCTGTGCCTTCTGTCATAACCCGGACACCTGGGCACAGGGGGAGCAGACCATTACCGCGGCAGAGGTTTTACAGGAGGCCGAAGAGTACCGCCTGTTTTATGAAAACTCTGGTGGCGGCCTTACCGTAACCGGTGGCGAACCCTTATTGCAGCCGGAGTTTGTGGCAGGGCTCTTTGCGGAGGCACAGGCCCGCGGCTTGGATACAGCTCTTGATACCTGCGGCCTGGCCAGTAAAGAAACAATTATGCAGGTGCTGGCCCATACGGACAGGGTATTGTTTTCCTTGAAGGGCAGTACCGATGCTAGTTATCAGGCACTGACGAATATTAAGTCCATAAGGCCTATACTGCAGAATCTGCAGCTGGTGGCGGCACGCCGTCCTGTAACCGTGCGCTATGTGCTTATTCCCGGCTATACGGATGGAAAAGACAGTCTGGCCACGCTTATCGGCATTATGAAAAGCCTGCCGCCGGCCGTGGAAGTTGAAGTTCTGCCTTATCATACGCTGGGTATTGCCAAGTGGGAAAAACTCCAATGGGATTATCCGTTGCAGGGTGTACCCGAGGCAACCAAGGCACAGACAGAAAATTTCCGTCAAGGTTTACGTCAGGCTGGGGTAAGACTGGCCGCTACAGAATCATAGCCATTTGACAAATTAAAGAGTATTACAGATAACATATTTTTAGGCTGATATGATATATTCCCGGGTGCTTTATACGCTGTGCGCGTACTGGCGAAGGTATATATCATATCAGCTTTTTTGCATATTGATGTAAACTATGATTTTTCTGCAATGTCATAACTATTTTCATTCCTTTTTCAAGAAAAGATGTCTATAATATATAAGACGAAAATTGTGGAGGTGCCACTATGCGAGTATTATTAGCTGAAGACGATAAGCGTTTGGGTAAACTTATCCAATACATGCTGGAACAGAATAAAATAAAAGTTGAATGGGTGACCAATGGCAGCGATATTTATGAGTATGCCATGTTCACCGATTATGATATTTTGATTCTCGACTGGATGATGCCGGGGGAAAATGGCGTGGATGCCTGCCGCCGCCTGCGTAGTGAAGGCTATTCCAAGGCTATCCTTATGCTGACAGCCCGTGATTCTGTTGAGGACCGGGTGACAGGCCTGGACGCCGGTGCCGATGATTATCTGGTAAAACCCTTTGAATTTGCTGAGCTGTTAGCGCGTCTCAGAGCTTTGGGACGCCGCAGTACGCAGAAGATTCAGCAGGACCAGGTGGAAGTGGGTGAGTTCACTCTTAATCGTACCACGAAAGTATTGAAGAAGAAGGACGAAGTCATACAGCTTTCGCCGCGTGAGTTCCAGATTTTTGACCTTCTGGTACAGAATCTGGGGATTGTGGTGCCGCGTGATATTCTGCTCGACAGAATCTGGGGTATGGAGGCTGATGTCAGCTCCAATAACATTGACTCTTACATAAAAATTCTGCGCAAAAAGCTGGACCTGGGCGATGGCGCTACGGCCATCAAGACCGTCCGGGGCATAGGCTATAAGCTGGAGGTTGCAGAGTAATGGCGGAAAATCTCTTCGGGCAAAGCCGGTTCCGCCTGACCATGCTGTACTCGCTGGTCATGATTATCTTTTTGGCGGTGCTTATCTTTGCCATGCACCAGTCCATGGACTGGTCAATTCGTTCCGAGCAGGCCCGGGAACTATGGGATACGGCAGACAATGTGGCTGAGGCGCAAAAATATCTTAATCAGCACCCTGAGCTGGTTATAGATGATACCCTGGCCTATAAAAACACCAATGACCGTTTATTTTTCTATGTGTTTGATGAAGAAGGACGTCTGCTTAATTTTGCCCGTGCCTCCTTCCGTATTGAGCCGTTTATTCTGGACGTCATGGCTCAGTGGCAGGCTCCCGATGGTGATGTGGTTGTCGTGACCAAGACCCGGGAAAACGGCCACAAGTCAGAAATAATGATGACCTCCCAAAAAATTACGGAAAGCAGCGGCAAGGTACAGCGGGTTTATGTGGGCAAGGACGTAACGGCCCTCTACAATGGTATGGAAAAAGCCACCACCATCATGGCCGGTCTGGGCTTGCTGGCACTTATCATTGCCACTATTGTGGGGCATATCCTTTCCGGTAAGGCTATGGTGCCTTTAAAGGCAGCTTATGAAAAGCAGCGCCAGTTTGCCGCTGACGCCTCGCATGAGCTCAGAACGCCGCTGGCAGTGGTTATGGCCTCGGCAGAGCTGCTGCAGAATGACCCGTCAATAAAATCGCCCTTCCTCAAACAGGTTGTGGAAGATGTGCATGATGAAGTCAAAAAGATGACCAAGCTGGTGGGCGATTTGCTTGTGGTAGCCCGCAGCGATAACAAGGCGTTAAAGCTCAAACCGTCCAAGTTTGACCTCGGAGCGGTGGCGGCGCAGACAGCCCGGCTCATGCAGCCGCTGGCTGAACAGAAAAATATCGCGATTATCGCGGAAAATCTGCCCAAGACCATGATTCATGCTGATGAGCAAAAAATTCGGCAGCTGGTACTGATACTGGTGGATAATGCCGTGAAATACACGCCGGACGGTGGCAAGGTCACTCTGGAATTCAGAAAGGCAGAAAAGGGCAAGGTATGCCTGGCTGTATCTGATACAGGAATTGGTATTGCGCCGGAGGACCAGGAAAAAGTTTTTGACCGTTTCTATCGGGTGGATAAAGCCCGTTCCCGGGAAATGGGCGGCAACGGCCTGGGACTGGCCATTGCCCAGGAAATCGTGGAACTGCACCAGGGCACCATTGCTATTGACAGTGTTTTGGGGCAGGGGACAACCTTTACAATTACCTTGAAAACAAAAATAAAGGGCAAAACACTGCACATGTTTTAATTTTTTGCAGGAAAAAACCGTTTCACAGCGAAATAAATTCTTATCGGATGTTTTCAGGGGGTATGCGTATGAAACGTTCGGGTATGGATGAACGTCTGGATGCAATCTTGGTAAGGGCGGCTATGCGCCTGGAAGAACGGATGCGTTTGGCATATTTTCGCGGTAATTTATCCAGATATCTGGAACGGGTAGGCCTGGCTCAATATTTAGATGAGGAAAAACTAATAAAGGGCAGTCTTTTGGACTTGCAGGATGATGCAGCTTTGGCGATGGCTTATGTTTTGCGCAAAGCTCGTAACAATGGGTATTTGAAAGAGGCCCTGGATAAGCTGAATATGGCAGAATTATTGCAAAAGGAAAACCGGATTAAAACGGTTTTGCCTTCATCCAAACGTCAGCCTAAGGTGAAAAAAGTGCGCCTGCAAATGGTCCAGGGAGAAAATAAGTGTTCTGCGTTGACTGATGAAGAAAAGAAAAAGTTACTAAAAAATTTCAAGGTTATAAAATGAGGAAAAGATAATGCATCGTTTTGCAGTAATGACACGAAGACAAAAGCTGGCTGTCGGTGGGATTTGTTTAATCCTGCTGACAGTAGCTTTTTATTTTTATATGGGTGCCGGCAAGCAGAATGGACAGAAACAGCAGCGCAATCTGCCGGCTGTCAAGGTTCAGACGGTGGAACGGCAGGATATGCAGCGGCATATTGTCCTGTCCGGTCAAACGGTAGCTGATGCCAGTATCAACCTGGCACCGAAATACAGCGGCCGGATTGCGGCTGTATACGTTAAGCTCGGTGACCGGGTGGAGGCCGGGCAGGTTCTGATGGCTCAGGATATGGAGGATTTGGATATCTCCATTGCCCAGAATACGGCGGCAGCAGGTGCGGCCTGGGCAGATACCAGGGAGGCGTCGGCCTCTTATAATGCCAACTATATCAGTAAGAAGAATGCTTATGAGCTGGCGAAAAGCAAATTTGAACGTCAACAATATCTTTTTTCCATTGGGGCAATATCACAGGATACTTTGGACAGCGTGGAAAATGAGTACATGGCCAGCAAGGCGGCCTTTGAGATTTTAGCCAATCAGGTGGCAGGCGGTGAGGCAGCGTCCGTTCAGTCGAAGGAATACAATGCCATTAAGCAGGAACGGGCAGTAGAGGCCTTGCAGAAACAGCGTGAGGATATGTTTCTGCGTGCTCCGCGCAGCGGTGTGATTGCCTACCGTAATGCCGAGGTGGGGGCGCTGGCTGCTGCCGGTACCAAGGCGTTTACACTGGTGGACAACAGCCATATCAACGTTGACTGCACCATCAGTGAGAATGATGCGGCCATTCTGCAAACGGGAATGGCGGTGAATATTACCATTGACGCACTGGGACGTGATTATGCCGGCAAGATTATCTTTGTCAGCCCGGCCATGGAGGAAAACAGCAAGAGTTATCTGGTTCGTTTGGAAATCTCCGACGCTGATGAGGCCGTCAAAGCTGGTCTCTTTGCGCATACGACCGTTGATATTTTACAGCGGCCGCAGACCATTTTTGTGCCGCAGGAGGCTGTGCTGACGCGTAATGGGGTGACGTCGGTGTTTGTGCTGCGGGCAGATGGTACCGTTGAGCAGCGTGAGGTAAAAATCGGCCTGCTCAACGATAAAGAGGAAGAAATCATCGAGGGGCTCAGCGCAGGCGAACAGGTAGTTCTTTCCAATCAGGATAAACTGCAAACAGGCACGAAGGTGCAGGTGGTATCATGAATATCACCCGTTGGTCAATCAATAGGCCTGTAGGCATTTCCATGATAGTCGCTTTTTTTGTAGTGCTGGGACTTTACAGTTACTATAGAATCGGCGTGGAACTGCTGCCGGCGCTCAATACTCCTTATGTGACTGTGACGGTGCGTTATCCGGGGGCCAGTGCTGAGTCTGTGGAGCAGGCAATCATCAAGCCTGTGGAGGACGCAGTATCTTCAGTGTCCAATGTTAAGACGCTGACATCTGTGGCCAGCTATGAACGCGGCCGGGTGATGATGGAGCTGAACTTTGATGCTGACGCGGATATGGCGGCGATTGAGGCGACCAAAAAAGTCGAGGCCATCAAAAGCAAGCTGCCCGATGAGGCTGACGCCCCCGTCGTCATCAAGAGAGATATTAACGCCAAGCCCATTGTGGAACTGGCGGTCATGAGTCAGCACAGCCTGGGCATGACGTATTCCATGACGGAAAACGTCTTTCAGGATGTTTTGCAGCAGGCCGGCGGTGTTTCGGAAATTGAGCTGCACGGCGGCCGTGACAAGGAAGTGGCTGTGGAAGTAGACAGGGAGAAACTGGCCGCTTACAAGCTGACCTTACCCAAGATTGCCAGTGCTATCCGCAACGAAAACCAGCTGATGCCGTCCGGGCCGGTCTATACAGAATCCACCAAGACAGACGTCCGCGTGCTGGCAGAATACAGCAGTGCCGCCGACATTGCCAAAATTCGGGTGGCCAATACCAGCGGTGAACTGATTCCGTTGACAGCGGTGGCTACAGTCAAAGAACAGGACGCGCGGCAGCAGCGGTATGGACGCCTTAACGGTGAACCGGCTATCAACGTGCTCATTTACAAAAATAGTGATGCCAATGTCGTGGAAACGGCACAGGAAATCATGAAATCGGTGGAAAAACTGCGTCGCGACTATCCGGAATATCAGTTTGTCGTGGTGTCCAATGACGCCGATTATGTGGAAACGTCCCTGCACAGCACTTTGGGCACACTGGTGGAGGGGCTTATCACCACTGGGCTGGTGCTGTTTTTGTTCCTGCGTGGCTGGCGTTCTACCGCTGCGGTTATGATTGCCATTCCGACTTCCCTGATTTCGACATTCTTTGTCATGTATCTGGCCGGGTTTACCTTCAATATGATGTCCCTTATGGGCATGACCTTGTGCGTGGGTATTCTGGTAGATGATTCCATTGTTGTCCTCGAAAATATCATCCGCTATCTAAAAAATGGTGCGGTGCCTGAGGAGGCGGCTGAAAAAGGACGTATGGAAATCGGCATGGCGGCTGTGGCTATCACCCTTTGTGATGCAGCAGTATTTATGCCTATTGCTTTTATGGAAGGCATGACGGGCCAGTATTTCCGGCAGTTCGGCTTGACGATAGTCTTTGCCGGAGCGTTTTCCCTGTTTGTGTCCTTTACGCTGACGCCTATGCTTGCGGCTAAGTTCTTTAAAAAAGGCTACCATGTAAGTGATTCCCTGCTTTGGCAAATCATGGACAACCTGGAAGTGCGGGCAGTGGAAATTTACCGGCGGCTGCTCTATTGGAGTTTAGGGCATCAAAAGAAACTGCTGTTGTCAATTTTAGGCATTTTTGCCGCTGTGCTCGCGTTGATTCCGTTGGGGGCTGTGGGGATGGAATACATGCCGCAGACAGACGAATCAAGTTTTACCATCAATATTCAGTGCCCGGTCAGGGCCTCTTCGGAAGAACCTAATAAGGTTGCCCTGCAGCTGGAAGAAAAGCTGGCGCAGATTCCGGAGGTCAAGTATTATATGACGCAGGCCGGTGGTTCTTCGAGTGCTTATGAAGGCCGTATTAAGGTGGAACTGGTTGGCAGGCATGACCGCAGCCGTTCTATTTGGGAGATTACCAATGAGGTAAGGGATTTTGCCAAGGATATAAAGACAGCTGAAGTGCGCGTGACTGAGGCCCAGTCCAACGTGGCCGGTATTGCCGGCGGCGGTGGCGGCCGCGGGGGCGGCGGTGCGCTGCAGGTTGAACTCCGGGGCAGCAATATGACGGAGTTAACGTCTGCGGCTGACAAGGTGGAGAAAATCCTGCGCCACGATATCGAAGGTGTAGGCGATGTCAGCAGTTCCTATACTGAAGGAATGCCGGAAATTCAGCTGACAGTCAACCGTGACAAGCTGAAGGCTTTTGACGCCTCCATTGCCGACATTGATACAGCGTTCAGTTCGGCCATCAGCGGTATATCGGCAGGCAGTTTAAAGAATGACCCTCTGAATGGGGGTCAGGATACCGATATCAAAGTGCGTCTGACAGGTGCCGATGGTTACAAGGCCTCGGACGTGGCCAGAGTACCGGTATGGTCAAACGGCAAACTGGTGTATCTGGGCGATGTGGCCAATGTCAAAGATGGCCGTGGCCCGGTAAGTATACGCCGCGTGGATAAGCAGCGTTCCATACAGATTGGTGCCAACCTCAGAGGCCGGCCCGTAGGTGACGTGGTGCGGGACGCCAAAAAGGCTTTGCAGCAGGCCAATTTAGGCGAAGGCATTACTTACCGCTTTAAGGGGCAGGCCAACCGCATGAATGATACCTTTGCGGAATTGCTCAGTGCCTTATTCCTGGCGCTGATACTTATTTACATGCTGCTGGCGGTGCTTTATGAATCCGTGCTGACGCCTTTTATCCGCATGTTTTCCCTGCCCCTGGGGCTGATAGGTTCAGTGCTGCTGCTCTTCTTAACCCATAATACCCTTAATCTTTACTCAATGATTGGTATATTGGTAATGGATGGTATTGTGGCGAAAAACGGTACGCTGCTCATTGATTACACCCTGACTTTGATGGACAGGGGACGCAATGCGCTGGAGGCTATTGTGGAGGCTGGCTGTGTGCGTTTAAAGCCAATATTCATGACTACCATCACTATGATGGTGGGAATGATGCCGATGGCACTAGCGCTCAGCGATGGCGCCGAAACGCGTGTATCCATGGCCTGGGTTATCATTGGCGGCCTGCTGACGTCCACCGTCTTTACATTGTTGGTGATACCCATCATCTTTCTGTATTTTTATCGTGATAAGGCCAGTGGGCAGGGTTGAGTCAAAAATTTTGCAATGTAGTTAATTTTGTGATACACTTTTTCCAAGTATAAAAATAGTGAATTTTTGGGGAGGAATTCTACTTGGCTACGACAAAAAAGACAACCGGTGTGAAGAAAACGGCAGCTACGGCTGCGAAAAAAGCGGTAAAGGGAGTTGCCAGCAAGGTAGTAGAGGCGGCAGTAACCAGCACCGCAGTCAAGGCGGCTAAGTCAGCTGCTAAAACCACAAAGGCGGCTGTTGCCAAAAAGAAATACATGTATATTTTCTTTAACTGCAACGATAATAAAGATGCACATTCGATGAATGCCCGTTATAATAACGAAGTGTTCTCGGATACGGTGGCCGGCAGAAAAGCGCTGCTGCAGAAGGTCAAAGACGAAGTGTCGGCCGGACGCGTAAATGTGTCTGATAAGGCGGCTGTGGAAAATGAGATTTTAAAGGGTAATCCTGTTGAGGCCAGTGCTAAAATCCAGTATGGTGATATAGAGCGCATGGTGGTAAGAGCTTAATTGCAGTAGAAGATACGGGTTCATTAAAGTCCATTGACGAAATGAAGTGTCAATGGACTTTTTTTATTGCAGTTTGACGGTCAGTGCCTGCTTACTTTTAATTGTGACAACTCAGTCGGGTGGAGGTGGTAATACTTTTCGCTGTTGCACTGAATGGCCCACCAGCAAAATTATGAACTTTTTTAGCTGCATGCGCCGGCAAGCAGTCGGCGCGATTGTTCATCTCAGTTTCCAGGAACTGTTGTTTGTGGGCCAGTCCTCACTGCGTTCGGACAGTCGTTCCACTGCGAAAAGCATCACCACCTCCGCCCTATGCAGAGTCCATATCATACGGCATTTTCGTGGTGATAAGAAACAAGTACATCTATGTTCTTGTAACGGGAGCAACGGGTTCGTGGCAACAGTATGTGCCGTTTCTGGGGGCGAACGGGGGAGTGATTTTTATGCGAGGAGCGATTGCCTGAGCGCAGCGAAGGCCGGCACACTGTAGTACGTTGCTAAGCAACTATGCTGAAAGGAGCGCCGTTGGCCTGCCCGGCGCAGGTAACTGGATAATGATATTTTACGAGGTGTGTCGTTTAGCGGGGACAGAAAAATTACTCCCCCGTGAACCCCATGCACGTATTGACGGGATACTTTTAATAACGCATTGACCGTCAAACTGTAATATATTTGAGTGGCTGAAACAGTTTTACAATATTTTATCCCGTCCGGCCGTGGAAAATTGCGTGTAAGCCCTTTTATTATGGCTTTTTTTTTGGTAAAATAGGAACGTTAGATTTGTAAATTACAGCAGACATGTGTTCTGCTGCAAAATACCTATATGGGGGTAGATTTGTTTGAAGTATATGAGTGGTAACGAACTGCGTGAAGCATATTTGCAGTTCTTTGCAGAAAAGAAGGGGCATTTGCGCCTGCCAAGTTTCTCGCTGATTCCGCAGGATGACCCGACGCTGCTTTTGATCGGTGCAGGTATGGCACCGTTAAAGCCCTTCTTCACGGGCAAGATGAAACCGCCCCGCACGCGTGTGACGACGAGTCAGCGCTGTGTGCGTACTGGTGATATCGAAAATGTCGGCCGTACTGCCCGTCATCAGACCTTCTTTGAAATGCTGGGCAATTTCTCCTTTGGCGATTACTTCAAAGGCGAAGCTATTCCCTGGGCATGGGAATTCCTGACGGAAGTCGTGGAACTGCCGAAGGACAAACTCTGGGTTACGGTTTATCCGGACGATGATGAAGCCATCGAAATCTGGAAATCCCAGCCTGGTTTCCCGCAGGACCATATCGTGAAGATGGACGATAACTTCTGGGAAATTGGCCCTGGCCCCTGTGGTCCGGACTCTGAAATTTACATTGACCTGGGCGAAGAACGCGGCTGCGGCAGTCCGGACTGTGCTGTGGGCTGTGACTGCGACAGATATCTTGAAATCTGGAACCTCGTGTTCACGCAGTACGACAAGCAGGAAGATGGTTCCTACAAGAACCTCGCTCATAAAAACATTGATACGGGCTGTGGTCTGGAACGTCTGGCCTCCGTTGTACAGGAGAAAAAGACCAACTTTGAAACCGACCTGTTGTACCCGATTATTGAATACGCTGCTGGTGTTGCCGGTGTGACCTATGGCGAAGATGCTGAAAAGGACGTTTCCCTTAAGGTTATCGCTGACCATGCCCGTTCCATGGCCATCATGATTATGGACGGCATTCTGCCCTCCAACGAAGGCCGCGGCTATGTGCTGCGCCGTATCCTGCGCCGTGCTATCCGTCATGGCCGTATGCTGGGCATAAAGGACAAGTTCCTCGAAGGTGCGGTCAATGCTGCTGTAGAAATCTACCGCGGTGCCAAAGACTTTGAAGAACTCGTAAACAAGGCCGACTACATCAAGAAGGTTATCAGCCTCGAAGAGGACCGTTTCGCTGCTACCCTCAATCAGGGTATGGAACTTCTGGGTGCCGAAATCGCAAAGGTTAAGGCTGCCGGCAAGACGGCGCTTGATGGCGAAGTTACCTTCCGCCTTTACGATACCTTTGGTTTCCCCTGGGAACTGACGGAAGAAATTCTCCATGAAAATGGTCTGGAACTTGATAAAGACGGTTTTGATAAGGCTATGGATGAACAGCGCACGCGTGCTCGCAACGCCCGTGCCGAAAACACCCGCGTGGCTGTGCCCGACCTGTCCTCCATCGATGTCAGCAAGCTGACGGTTGATGAAAAGGCTGTGGCAGGCAAGGTCGTGGCTATCTGGCAGGATGGCAAGCTGATGGACGAAATCACCGACGGCCAGGAGGCTGGTGTAATCCTCACGACGACGCCGTTCTACGCAGAAGGCGGCGGACAGGTTGGTGACGAAGGTATCCTGACCTCGGAATTCGGTCATATCAGCGTCAGCAACGCCAAGAAACTGCCGGACGGCACGGTTTACCATGTGGCTTACGTTGAAGAAGGTCAGCTCAAGGTTGGCGACGAAGTACAGATTGCTGTGAATAAGGCTCAGAAACTGGCTTCTGCTCGCAACCATACGGCTACACATCTGCTGCAGGCTGCCCTCAGGAAGGTCGTGGGCGACCAGATCAGCCAGGCCGGTTCCTCCGTTACGCCGGAACGCCTGCGTTTTGACTTCACGAACTTTGAACCGGTGACGGCTCAGCAGCTCGCTGATGTAGAAGAACTCGTCAATAACGAAATCCTCAAGGGCCAGGATGTGGAAATCTCCCACATGAGCCTGGATGAGGCTAAAGCCGCTGGCGCTATGGCGCTGTTCTCCGAAAAATACGGCGATGTGGTACGTGTGGTCAAGGTTCCTGATTTCTCCATGGAACTTTGCGGCGGCTCCCATGTAGCTAATGTTGGCCAGATTGGCATGTTTAAGATTGTCAGCGAATCTGGTGTGGCCTCCGGTGTGCGCCGTATTGAGGCTGTCACGGGTAAGGCTGCTCTTGACTATGCCAACGCTAAGATGGCAATTCTTGCTGACGCTGCTGGCAAGCTCAAGGCCAAGGAAGAAGATGTGCCGGCGCAGATTGAAAAACTGCAGGGTGAAATGAAGGCTATGCATAAACAGCTTGACGAAGTGGCTGCTATGCGCGATAAGGCTGATGCGGCAAAACTCATTGCCGGTCTGCAGGAAGTAAACGGCGTTAATGTTGTTTGCGGCAAGACAAATGCCGGCAGCATGGACGAACTCCGTGAAGTAGCTGATATGACCAGCTCCAAGCTCGATACGCCGAGCGTTGTGGTTCTGGCCTGCGCTAATGATGGCAAAGTCAACCTCGTGGTCAAGGCTACGAAAGAGGCCAATGCCAAGGGCATTCATGCCGGCAAGATTATCAAGGAAGCAGCTGCTGTTGTCGGTGGTGGCGGCGGCGGCCGTCCGGACATGGCTCAGGCTGGCGGTAAGAATGCAGATGCTCTGCCGCAGGCTTTTGATAAGGCTGTAGAAGTGATTAAGGCTCAGCTGGGCTAAAATAAAGTAAGTTAGGCTCGATAAGGCCCGGCATAACCTTTTCTTGCGCTGAGACGCTGCGCGTCAAACGTTCCCGAAAAGGTTACGCCGGGCCTTTGGATAGTCTGATGGTTATTATCCCAAGGGGGGATATAGATGGAAGTAGATGTTACAGAGAAAGCGAAGAATTTTATCCGCTTTGGCCTGCTGGGTTTGATTGTACTGGCGGCTCTGGCCGGTGGCGGCTTGTACCTCTATCAGCACAACTCTCGCAGCTTTACCGTGAGCGACGCGCTGGTAGTGGGGCGTGAGTCTGTGATTACAGCCAAAGGTGATGGCAAGATTACGGAACTGTTGGTGCAGGACGGCGACTATGTGGAAGAAGGCGCTGTGATTGCCCGGGTGGAATCCAAGATTACGCCGGAAGATATTGCCCAGCTGGAACAGAATGTGCAGCTGGCTCAGCAAAGTTATGCGCAGCTGCAAAAGGGGACGACCGTGGCGCAGGCCGCAGCACCTGTCGTGGACAGTGGAGCTCAGCAGCGCGCTTCAAATGCGTATTCACGTATGCAGCGTATGAATGAGTTGTTCGAGATGGGCGCTATCAGCGCGGCCAAACGTGATGAAGCCGCGGCGGCGTATGCTGCTGCCCAGGCAGCTGCCAATGCTGCGCCGTCCGCAGCTGCAATGCAGACAACGGTAGTTCCGACCAGCCCTGAGGTGTTAAAACAGGCTGAGTTACAGGTTAAGCAGGCTGAGGCTGCTTTAGCCAACGCGAAAAATGACCAACAGGCAACGGAAATCCGAGCAGCCGCGGCTGGTGTAATTAGTCTGGCTGAGGGTATTGCCACAGGCAGCGAGTTAAAGAATGAACAGGAAGTTGTCCGCATTCAGGCCAGCAATGATGCCTGGCTGGAGGCCAAGCTGACAGCAAATCAGGCTGCCAAGGTACGGCTCGGTGAATTTGTCAATTACGAAATTGACGGTCATAAACTGCAGGGAACGGTACAGGATATCAGTACGCCGGAAAATGACGAGTCAGAAACTGACAAGTCAAAAATTCTGACCGTTGTAAAAATTTCCCTGCCGGCTGACACGTCATTTACTCTCAAATCCGGTATGACCGGAAAAATTGAATTTAAAGAGTAATAAAGTATAAATGTTTGCTCTGAACTGACATTAGGATACAAAAAGCTCAGGAAAGTGAAAAAATCTTTCCAGGGCTTTTTTTTTGTTTACGTTTATGCTATAATGAGTGACATAATTTCACAAACTAAAGGATTAAAGACGAAAAGTATAAGAGGAGGGGACGGAATTGGTTAATCCTAAACTGCGGGAGGATCAGAATGATATGCTGTTTAAAGCTATCCTGTCACTGAAATCAATAGAGGAATGTTATCAGTTCTTCGAGGATATCTGTACTATCAGTGAACTTAAGGCGCTTTCCCAGCGGCTCGAGGTAGCTCGTATGCTGCAGGGCGGCCATATCTATGATGATATTGTGGCCCGTACCGGTGCTAGCACCGCCACTATCAGCAGGGTAAAGCGCTGCCTTAATTATGGGGCGGACGGGTATAAAATTGTTTTGGACAGAATACCGGCTGATACAGCAGACAAATGATATAAACAAAGGCGAGGGGAGTAGTGCTCATGGAAAAAGATATAAGCTTGTTAAAGATTCCCTATGGAACCCGGGATTTTCTGCCGGCAGAAGCGGCAGGCAAACGGGTGGTGGAAACCCGGCTGGCAGAATTGTTTGCGCAGTGGGGCTATGAGGAAGTGGTTACACCTTCCATTGAATATTTGGATACGTTGAGCCTGGGCGGTAACCGCAGTATTGGCAATCATCTGTTCAAGCTCTTTGATAAGGAAAATAAAACCGTGGCCCTGCGCCATGAAATGACTACGCCCATTGCCCGGCTCGTCAGCACGCGCCTGCAGGACAGTCCCTTGCCGTTGAAACTATCCTATATCAGCAGTGTGTTCCGTTATGAGCAGGCACAGGCCGGCCGTCAGTGTGAATTTTATCAGGCCGGTGTAGAACTTATGGGCCCTGGCAGTCCGGCCACGGACGCCGAGGTGGTGGCACTAGCCGTAACCGGGCTGCTGCGTTCCGGACTGACAGAGTTTACGGTCTGCCTGGGACAGGTGGAATTTCTAAACGGCATACTCAATCAGTACCGCCTGAGCGAACAGGAACAGGCAGAGCTGAAGGAGGCTATGGAACGCCGAAATCTGGTGGAATTAAAACAGCTGGTGGAACAGCTGCAGCTGCCGGAGAATGCCAAGCAGGTCTTAAAGAAACTGCCGCTCTTAAATGGCGGCGAAGAGCTCTTAAAGAATGCGTATGATATTGCCCTTAATGAACAGAGCCGCCGGGCACTGGACAATCTGGCAGAAATATACCGCCTGCTGAAAGCCTACAAGGTTGAGCAGTATGTGCGTTTTGACCTGGGCATAATCAGGGACTTCAGCTATTATACCGGCATGGTCTTTGAAGTTTATGCACCGGGCCTGGGGTATCCGCTCTGTGGCGGCGGCCGTTATGACCACCTGCTGGCCGACTTTGGTACGGCCTGTCCGGCCACGGGCTTTGCCCTGGGGATAGAGCGTATTCTGCTGGCCATTGAACGGCAGAAACTGCCCCGGCACAGCCTGCCCCGTGATGTATATGTGGGTTACGCTGACGGCCGGGAAACGGCGGCCATTGAAAGGGCTGCAGCCTTGCGTGAGCAGGGTAAATCCGTGGAACTGGCAGTCAGCAGCCAGACAGAGGCGGCGGCCCAAGAAAGCCGGCAGCAGAAAAATTATGCAGCCTTAGAGTATATCTCATGATACAGCGTATCAAACAGTTTTACCGGGCATTGACCGCACGGATTACGCCGGCAGATAAGGCCCTGGTGACCGAAAAACTGCCCCAGGCGGCACAGCAGCTTTTTTATGCCATGCACCCTGCTGACCAGTACCACGCCTTGCATGTGGCCAGGACAGCCGTGATACTATGGCAGCAGCAGCCGTCAGGGGACAAAGCCTTGCTGCTGCGGGCCGCACTGCTGCATGATGTTGGACGCGTGCAGGGGGATATGGATATTATGGGTAAGGTCGCAGCCGTACTGTTAAAACATTATTTCCCGGCTAAAGCCAAACAACTGGGTGAAACTGGTAAAGGCTGGCTTGGTCATATCATGTATGTATATTACCAACACCCGGAAATAGGTGCGATGAAACTGGAAAATATCGGCATGACCGCTGAGGCCGCGCTTATCCGCTGTCATCATGCTCCGGCTGCGGAAAATGAACCGCCGGAACTTAAACTGCTGCGTGCGGCAGATGAATTGAATTGACATTTGACCATTGACCGGTCAGACTGACTGGTCAGTTTAGGGAATTGGAGGCTTGTGCATGAAGTCTGAAATGGAATATCTTACCATAGCATTACCCAAGGGTAAACTCTTTGGCTTGTCGGCCAGATTACTGGAAAAAATCGGCTATACGGCCGAAGGCTTGTCGGATAAATCACGCAAGCTGATTATCAGCAACGAAGAAAAGAAAATCCGTTTTATCGTATCCAAGACCGCTGATGTGCCGACTTATGTGGAATATGGGGCAGCAGATATCGGCGTGATTGGCAAGGACGTACTGCTCGAAACGGAAAAAGACGTCTATGAACTGCTCGATATGGGCTTTGGCAAATGTCATCTGATGATGGCCGTGCCCAAGGCGGAAAAACGGGCCAAACTCATGGACTACAACCATACGCGCGTCGCTACAAAATTTCCCCATATTGCCGAGAAATTTTTCCGTCAGCAGGGCATGCAGATGGAATACATCAAGCTGAATGGTTCCATTGAGCTCGGGCCGATTGTGGGCTTGTCGGAAAGTATCGTAGATATCGTGGAAACCGGTACGACACTCCGGGAAAATGATTTGGAGGAAATTGTTTCTATTCAGGAGGCGACGGCAAGGCTGATAGCCAACCGTGTCAGCTTTAAACTGAAGTTTGACAGAATACACAGTCTGGTGGAAGATTTACGTAAGGTCTTAGAAGCGGAGGCGGCACAATGAAGATTGTCAAAGCAAGTGAACTGGGCGAAGCAGCCATCAATAAAATGTTGCAGAAACCTGCTTTTGATACGGTAGAATTAAGCCCCAAAATCAGGGAGGCCAATAAGATAACCTTCGGCAGGGATATGAGCGCCGCCGAATTGGTGGCCAAGATTGTCCATGATGTGCGCTTTGAGGGTGATAAAGCTGTTCTGCGCTATACGAAACTCATTGATAAAGTAGAATGCAGCATTGAGGATTTACTGGTAACAGAGGCAGAATTTGCTGCTGCAGAGGCGCAGGCTGACCCCCAGGTGGTGGAATCCTTACAGAAAGCGGCGGCTAATGTACGCCGTTATCATGAGGAGCAAAAGCCTAATTCCTGGATGACTTACCGTGAACATGGTTCGCTGTTGGGACAGTCACTGATTCCGCTGGACAGGGTGGGCATATATGTACCAGGCGGTACGGCCGCCTATCCTTCCTCAGTGATTATGAATGCTATGCCGGCAGTTGTGGCCGGCGTGGGGGAAATCATCATGATGGTACCGCCGAAAAACGGCGCTATCAATCCTTATGTGCTGATTGCTGCTAAACTGGCCGGCGTACAGAAAATCTATAAGATAGGCGGCGCGCAGGCCATTGCGGCTATGGCCTTTGGAACAGAAACCATTCCGCGTGTGGATAAAATTACCGGCCCGGGCAATATTTTTGTGACGCTGGCCAAGAAAGAAGTTTACGGACACGTGGATATCGATATGCTGGCCGGCCCCAGTGAGATTCTCATTGTGGCTGATGACAGCGCTGACCCCGTTTATACGGCGGCAGATATGCTCAGCCAGGCAGAACACGACCCTCTGGCCTCCAGCATTGTCATTACAGACAGTGAAAAACTGGCGCGGCAGGTAGCAATGGAGGCTGAAAGCCAGTTGCAGAAACTGCCACGGCAGGAAATTGCCCGTGCCTCCATAGAACGCAATGGCCTGATTGTCATTGCAGAGGATATGGCGCAGGCCCTGCGATTTGCCAACACTTCGGCACCGGAGCATTTGGAATTACTGACCAAAGAGCCTTTTAAACTCCTGCCGGAAGTAAAACATGCCGGCGCAGTGTTCCTGGGGGCGTATTCGCCGGAACCCTTGGGCGATTATTTTGCCGGCCCTAATCACGTTTTGCCTACAGGCGGTACTGCCCGTTATTACAGCGTACTGAATGTAGAAACCTTTATGAAACGCACGAGCCTGATTTCTTATAGTCAGGAGGCTTTGGCGGCCGTCAGTGATGATATTATCCGCCTGGCGGAAACGGAGGGGCTGCAGGCACACGCCAATGCCATTCGACTGAGGAGGAAATAATTTATGTTGAAATATCGTACCGGCTTAAAGGATATGCCGTCCTATGATGTGGTAGAGCGGGACTGGCAGATAAAAGTCAACGCCAATGAATGCAATATGAACCTGCCGCCGATGGTGGAGGACCGTCTGATGGGACGTTTGTCCCGGGTGGCATTTAACCGTTATCCCAATGAGGAATACGACTATCTGTGTGAGCAGATTGCGGATAATCACCGCCTGCAGAAGGAAAATGTTTTACTTGGCAATGGTTCCAGTGAAATAATTGAAAAGCTGTTCTATTGCTTTGGGGGAACGAAAGCGAAAAAAATCGTCTATCCGGTGCCGTCGTTTTCCATGTACAGCATTTATGCCAAAGCTGCCCAGGCTCAGGGAATTGAATTTCCTCTGAATAAGGACTATTCCCTGAATAGAGAAAAATTTGTAGAGATGGTAAATGAAGAAAAAGCCGGGCTGGCGGTAATCTGTAATCCTAATAATCCTACGGGGACAGCGTATGATCTGGATACCATTGAGTACATAGCGGCCAATATTCACAGCAATTGTGCCCTGCTTATCGATGAGGCTTATATAGAATTTTACGGCCGTTCAGCAGTCGGCCTGCTGGCAAAATATCCGAACTTAATTGTGGCCAGAACGTTCTCCAAGGCCTATGGACTGGCGTCGGCCCGTGTGGGTTATATGCTGGCTGCCAAGGAAATCATAACGATGATTGGCAAGTCCTATATGCCCTATCACATGAATGTTTTATCACTCGTTACAGCCGATATTGTCTATCAGATGCGTCATGAATACGTGCCCCGCATTCAGATGATGATTGCCGAGCGCAAACGCATGACCACTTTGCTCGACAAACTGCCGGGGGTAACGGTTTACCCTTCGGAAACCAATTTTATTCTTATTAAATATGCCAAGGCTGTGAAACTTAATAAATATCTCGAAGAACAAGGCATCGGTGTTCGCAGCTTTGGGGATAAGCCGGGGTTAAAGAACTGCCTGCGCATTTCCATGGGGCTGCGTGAGGAAAATGATACCTGGTATGAGGCGGTAAAAACGTTTGTGGAGGGTCGTATATGAGTGAGCGCAGCGCGGAAATAAAACGGCAGACAGCAGAAACCAATATCACCCTGCAGCTGAATTTGGATGGAAAAGGGCAGGGAAAAATTTCCTCTGGTATCGGATTTTTTGACCATATGCTCAATTTGTTTACGGCCCATGGCCAGCTGGATTTAACGCTTAACTGTCAGGGCGATTTGCAGGTTGACGGTCATCATAGTGTTGAAGATATCGGCATTGCGCTGGGCGATGCCTTTAAACAGGCGATTGGCGATAAAAAAGGCATTTGCCGCTATGGGACGTTTTACCTGCCCATGGACGAGTCCTTAGCGTTTGTAACCCTCGATATCAGCGGCCGTCCATTTCTGGTTTATGACGGTGGCGAAATGGCACCACAGGTGGGCGGTTTTGATACGGAACTTACGGAGGAATTTTTGCGGGCTTTTGCCATGCATGCCGGGATAACCCTGCATGTAAAAATCCTGTATGGCACGAATACCCATCATAAAATCGAGGCGATATTCAAGGCGCTGGGACATGCCTTGCGGCAGGCTGTATCATTCGACCCCAAGGTAACAGGTATTCCTTCAACGAAGGGTATGCTCTAAGGAGGTCGGCAGATGATTGCAATAATTGATTATGGCGTGGGCAATTTATTCAGCGTGGAAAAAGCCTTTGCTGCTTTGGGGGCAGAGGCAAAGATTACCAATAATCCCACGGAAATAAAAGCGGCAGAAAAACTGGTTTTGCCCGGCGTGGGGGCCTTTGGGGACTGCATGAAAAATTTGACGGACAGCGGCCTGATTCCTTTGTTGAAAGCAGAAACAGCCGCCGGCAAGCCGCTGCTCGGAATTTGTGTGGGCCTGCAGATTCTTTTTGATGGCAGTGAAGAATCGCCGTCAGCAAAAGGTTTGGGGCTTATTCCCGGACAGGTAAAAAAAATTCAGGCCGAAGGTTTGAAAGTGCCGCATATGGGGTGGAATAGGCTGCATATTGCTGAACCGCGCCAGGCGCAGGACTTATTTGCGGGGCTGGAGCAGGATAAGGAATACGTTTATTTTGTGCATAGCTATTTTGCTGTTCCTGAGGATAAAAGCGTTGTTACAGCTGCAACGGATTATGGAGAAAAGCTTACGGCTTCGGTGCAAAAGGGAAATATATTCGCTGCTCAGTTTCATCCGGAAAAATCTGGCGACGTTGGTTTGCATATAATTGATAATTTCTGCAAGTTGAGTTAATGTGTGGTTATGTACTTTTCTTTGGCGCAAAGAAAAGTACCAAATACCCATAAGGGTACAGGCGAAAACAGCGGACTGAAATCACATCACGTGATTTACGTCCGCGAGCGCTCATCCTTGAGCGCTGGGCTGGTGTTGGGGAGGATGTTTATGATAATATTTCCGGCGATTGATATTCGGGGCGGTAAATGTGTGCGCTTGTTTAAAGGGGACTTTGCCCAGGAAACGGTTTTTTCGGACAGTCCTGCGGCTATGGCCCGTAAGTGGCAGGCGCAGGGGGCAGAGTATTTGCACCTTGTGGATTTGGATGGGGCACTTGCTGGCTCTTCGCAAAATTTAGCGGCCATAGAGGAAATTTTGCAGGCCGTAAATATTCCGACAGAGCTTGGGGGCGGAATCCGTACCATGGAGCAGATAGATAAATTACTGGCCATGGGAATTACCCGGGTTATTTTAGGTTCAGTCGCTGTCAAAAATCCTGATTTGGTGCGTGAGGCCTGCGCTAAATACGGTGAGCGTATTGTCGTGGGCATTGACGCTAAGGATGGAATTGTCGCCGTGGAAGGCTGGGGCGAATCCGGCAATGTCGGTGTTATTGAACTGGCACAAAAAATGAAAGACGCCGGCGTAAAAACCATAATTTATACAGATATTTCCCGTGATGGAACGTTAAGCGGTGTAAATGTTGACGCAACCGTAAAACTGGCACAGGAAAGCGGCGTGAAAATTGTGGCCTCCGGCGGTGTGAAGTCCCTCGCTGATATAAAAGCATTAAAGGCACAGGAAAGTTGTGGAATTGAAGGTGTAATTGCCGGTAAATCGATTTATACAGGCAGTCTGGATTTGCAGGCAGCGATTGAAATTGCTAAGGCTTGAAATAATAAAAAATTTTACCAAAATACTTGCATAATGGTAAATTATTCGTTAAAATAATAAAAGATAATTTTTATTTTAAAGGAGAAATGAACCATGGCAAGAAAAGCAAATTACGAAGAGAAAATTAACGCTATCGAAGAAAAGATTTCCAAAAAGCAGGACGAGATTAAAGCTCTGAAAGCACAGCTGAGCGAAATTAAAGCTAAGAAAGCTCAGGACGATTACAAAGAACTGACGGAATACATGACGGCTAACAACCTGTCTGCAGCTGAAGTTTTGGCACGTATCAACGGCTAAGATAAAGCAAATTAAAACTGTATGTTTTAGGGAGCATTGCCTTAGGGCAATGCTCCTTTTTTGCAGGATATTGTTTTTTTTTAGCGAATACATAAATTATTAAAGGGGGCGTTTAGATATGGATGCGCAGAGATTGCGTGATTTTTTGGCCGCCAAACCGGAACAATGTCATGTGCTGGTTGTCGGTGACATAATGCTTGATAAATATTATTATGGTGATGTTACGCGAATTTCCGGGGAGGCACCAGTACCCATAACAAGGGTTAATTCGTCATCGGAAAAACTCGGCGGCAGTGCCAATATTGCGTACAGTTTGGCTGTGCTGGGCTGCCGGGTAAGTATTGCCGGCTTTGTGGGACGGGATTCGCATTGTGAAAGTCTGGTGGAACGTTTTAAGAACTACGGTATTGATACCGACGGGCTTATCTATACAGAACGTCCCACGACCACCAAAGTGCGTATTATGAGCGGCAATCAGCAGATGTTCCGCCTGGATTTCGAAGATGACCGGCCGATAGCTTTGCAGGATATGGCGCGCTATGAGCAGTACATTGGCGAAAAACTCAGCGAGAGTCTGGACTGTGTGATTATTTCTGACCATGCCAATGGTGCCTGCACGGACGCCTCCTGCAGCTGGATTATAGAAAAATGTCATAATCACGGCGTTCCGGTAGTGGTGGATATGAGTGCCGCGACCTGGGTTAATTACCGCAAAGCTGATTATGTGGTAGCGAACTTAAAAAGAATCAATAAAGAGCTGTTGCAGCCGGCTGAGAATGAGGACAGTGCTGTGGAGAAAGCCTGCCATTATCTCATGCGTAAATTCCATGTGAAAAACGTAATTGCCACCAGGTCACAGAAGGGCTTGTCACTGGTGCGGACTGATGAGACGGTGCATATTCCAACCGAGGCGCAGGAATTATTCGATGTCCTGGGTGCTACAGACGCCGTGACGGCGGTGTTTGGCCTGGCTGTGGCCGGAGGACTGCCACCGGCTTTAGGGGCGTATTTGGCCAATTTAGCAGCCAGCCGCGTTGTGACCAGACTGGGGACTTATGCGGTCACGCGTGAAGAACTTGCTGAACTGCTTATTTCCTAAATAATAACGCTGACGCCTATGGTAAATTTTTGCCATAGGCGTTATAATTATTGAAGTGCAAAGTAAACTTATGTTTGATATACAGGAGTGATTTTGTGAAGATAAATGACCGTATACATGGTTTTAAAGTAATAAATCGCAGTGAAAGCAAGGAGACGAGTTCAGTCGCGTGGACTTTTGAGCACGAAAAGAGCGGCGCCCGTCTCTTTTTCTTGGAAAATGATGATGACAATAAGGTATTTTCCATCAGCTTCCGCACACCGCCGGTGGATGATACCGGTGTGGCGCATATCGTGGAGCATTCTACCTTGTGCGGCAGCCGCAAGTACCCGCTGAAGGAGCCCTTTGTGGAACTGGTGAAGGGGTCGCTGAACACTTTCTTAAATGCCATGACCTATCCGGATAAGACCATGTATCCGGTGGCCAGCCGCAACGACAAGGACTTCCAGAACCTGATGGACGTTTACCTTGATGCGGTGTTCTATCCCTATATGCTGGAAAATCCGCAGGTGCTGATGCAGGAAGGCTGGCATTATGAGATTGAAAAGCCGGAGGACCCTCTGGTGTACAGCGGTGTTGTCTATAATGAAATGAAGGGCGCACTGTCGGCACCGGACGATTTGCTCGAAAGCCGGATTATGGCAGCCTTGTATCCGGATACTACCTATGGCTATGAGTCCGGTGGTGACCCCGAGGCCATTCCGTCCCTGACTTATGAGATGTTCAAGGACTTCCATCAGCGCTATTATCACCCGAGCAACAGTTATATTTACCTCTATGGTGATTTGGATATCGAGGAAAAACTGGCTTATCTTGATAAGGAGTATCTGTCTAACTTTGAACGTATCGCAGTTACGTCGCAGATTGAAAAACAGCAGCCTTTTGCCGGTTTACAGCGGCAGAACCTCCAGTATCCGGCCAGCCCGGACGAGGACACGGCCGAAAAATCCTTCCTGTCCCTGAGCTGGGTTATGGGCGACTCCCTGAATCTGCAGGACGCCATGGGGCTGGAAATCCTGGAACACGCTTTACTGCGCACGCAGGCTGCGCCCCTGCGCAAGGCCCTCATTGATGCCCAGCTGGGCAAGGATGTTGATTCCAATTACGAAGAGGATATTCTGCAGCCGTTCTTCAGTATTGTCATCAATAATTCTGAGGTAGACCGCGCAGATACGTTCTATAATCTCGTTTTTGACACCCTGAAAAAACTGGCGGATGAAGGCATTGACAAAACTCTGTTGGAGGCCTCCATCAACCTGCTGGAATTCCGTTTGCGTGAGGCTGATTTCGGTTCTGCACCCAAGGGGCTTATCTATGGTATCCGCATTATGCGTACCTGGCTCTATGATGGCACTCCGGAAGATGTACTGGCTTACGAAGATATCGTTAAGGCCATGAAGGACGGCCTGCATAATGGCTATTTTGAAGACCTGATTCGCCGTTACTTCCTCAACAATCCGCATGCCGCCCTGCTGACCATGGCACCGAGTACGACGATGGCCGCAGAACGGGAAAAGGCTCAAGTTGAGCTTTTGGCTAAGAAAAAGGAAAGCATGAGTGCTGACGAGCTGCAGGAACTGGTGGCCGCCAATAAGGCACTCAAAGAACGCCAGCAGAGTGTGGATACGGAAGAGGCCCTGGCCAAGATTCCCGTGTTAAAGCTCAGCGACGTGCGGCAGAAAATCTATGACCTGCCGCTGGCAGAACGGGATATCGCCGGCACGAAGATTCTCTTTAGTGATGTGGATACGCATGGCATCACGTATTTAAGTCTGCTGTTTGACGCCGCAACCGTGCCGCAGGAAGATATCCCCTATGCATTCCTGCTGAGTGAACTTATGGGCAGTGTCGACACGGACAAGCACAGCTATGCGGAACTGGCTAATTTGAAAAATCTCCATACCGGCGGCATTGCTTACGATATCGTCACCTATACCAGAAAAGATGAGCCTGATTCCAGCATGCCCAAGTTTAAGATTAAGGCCAAGGTCCTGCGGGAAAAAATGCCGCAGCTTTTGGAACTGTTGCAGGAGATTATTCAAGGCAGCTGCTATGGTGATGAAAAACGTATCCGCGAGCTGCTCGAGCAGGAACAGTCTACGATTGAACAGAATCTGCAGCGTTCGGCTCATCAGGTGGTCAGCTCCCGTCTGGCCGGGTATCTGACTCCGGCCGGCCGTTATGCAGATGAAGGCGGCCTGCCGTTCTATCCCTTTATCAAGGAACTGCTGGCTGATTATCCGGCTAAACTGCCGGAATTGCAGGCAAAGGTTGCGGCCGTGGCCCAAAAGATATTTACGACCAGCAACCTCATTGTGAGCGTAACTGACAATGAGGAACATTATGAGGAATTTGCCGCAAAATTTGCCGCTTTCCAGGAACAACTCAGCCATGAGGAATATCCGGCCCAAGTATATCACTGGGATTTACAGCCCAAGAATGAAGGCCTTACGTCCTCGAGTCGCGTGCAGTACGTAGGCAAGGGCGCAAACTTCCTGAAACTTGGCTACGAGTTTACGGGCACCATGCATGTACTGGAAACCTTGCTGCGCTATGATTACTTCTGGACGCAGATTCGCGTTTTGGGCGGTGCTTATGGGGCCTTTACGAGCTTTAACCGCAACGGTATGATGTACTTTGGTTCCTACCGTGATCCGAATCTTACTGAAACCTTGGCGGTCTTTGATGGAACAGCAGATTATGTACGCAATTTCACCGCCTCGGAGCGTGAAATGGATAAGTATATCATTGGGACCATGAGTAACATTGATACGCCGCTTACGCCGCAGATGAAGGGCGCGGCAGCTGCAACCTGCTGGCTCCGCGGGATTACGGCCGCAGACCGGCAGAAATCCCGTGACGAGATTTTGGCAACGCGGCAGGAAGATGTCCGCGCTATGGCTGACCTCATCGACAGCTGCATGCATGAGAATGTCTTCTGCGTGTTCGGCGGCCAGGAAAAGATTAACGAGCATAAGGACGTTTTCGGTGAGGTGCGCCCGGCGCTTTGACGGGAGAAAAGCCCCATTGAAAAAGCTGTCTGTAAATGGTAGGATATTAAGGTGACAAGTCGGATTGACCTGTCAAATTTAGGAGAGAAAAGAGAGAAAAAAATGCTCAGGAATATTTGTGCAAGTGTGTTAGGTTCGCTTATCTTAGCCGGAAGTTTTACTCCCGGGGCTATGGCGGCAACAGCTGCCAATGAGGCACCGACCTTTGCTGACGTTATGGTGCAGCAAAAGGTACCGGATACGGCAACTCCCAAGATGGAGAATAAGAAACAGGAAAAGGCTGCCCCCGCTGCCCCGGCTGCGGCCAATATGGAAGACCTGCGGATTTCCATAAATCTGGCAGCCCGTTCGCTGGCGGTGTTTGCCGGGGCGGAAAAAATCCGTTTATATCCCATAGGTCCGGGTACAGCCTATACACCGACGCCGACGGGCTACTACAAAATCCGCTCCAAGGATGTAAATCCTTCGTGGATTAACCCGGAAAATGGCGATGTTATTCCTTCGGGGCCGTCCTGTCCTTTAGGTTATCGCTGGATGGAACTGCAGGGCAATTATGGCATTCATGGTACCAATAAGCCGGATTCCATTGGCCATTATGTGTCCAATGGCTGTATCCGCATGCTGGAAAGTGATGTTGAGGCCCTGTTTGACCTCGTGAAAATCGGCACGCCGGTAGAAATTACCTACAACCGCGTAGTGGTAGAAAAACTGGCCGATAACAACGTTGTTTACTATATATATCCGGACGGTTATGGCTGGCAGAACATCAGCGTGGCAGACGTCAATAAGTGGCTGGCCGGCTATGGTGTATCCGGGTTTGTAAGCAATGACGAAATCGAGGCTAAAATCAATGCCTCCGATGGGGAACCTACTTATGTCGGTCAGGTTTACCCCCTGTTCGTCAATGGCGTAAAAATGAAGAATAAGGCTGTTATTAAGAATGGCGTAACTTATCTGCCGGCAATTGACCTGGCTGAGGCCACCCATATTGACCTGGGCTGGAACAATAAGACACAAAAACTTATCAGCACCGTGGGGGTAGCTGACGGTTTTGACAAGAAGGACGTTCTCTACTGCAAGCTCGATGGTGCAGCGGCGCTCTTTAAACTGACCGGTCAGGTGGAAAATGGCAGCTTTATATTGAAGAACATGCCGCAGGCTGTGGAAAACAAACAGCAGCCGGCAGATAATAAAGCCGAAAAGCCGGCCGGCAAAGTGGTGACTGACCCTGTAGCTCAGGAAATGTCCCAGAACAAGAAAGCTGTTCAGGCTGACAGTAAAAACCAGGTCATTAAACAGGATAGCAAAAAACAAACTACCAAATAATTAAACACAGGCAACAACCAAGGGAGGAATAGGCTTGAGCCAGCGTTTTGTGATTTTAGACGGCAGCAGCCTTATGTATCGTGCTTTTTATGCACTGCCGCCGTTGACGGATTCCCGTGGCGAACCAACTAATGCAATTTTTGGCTTTTCCAATATGCTCACCAAGATTATGGGGGAGCTGCAGCCGGATAAGCTGGTAATTGCCTTTGATAAGGGCCGCCAGACCTTTCGTACTGAGCGCTACGCTGAGTACAAAGGCACCCGGGACAAAACACCGGAAGAGCTCCTCGCCCAAATTCCGCTGCTGCATGAATTTGCAGCAGCTTTTGGTATTTCATTTATCGAAAAAGAGCGCTATGAGGCCGATGATATCATTGGTACGCTTAGCACTCAGGCGGCAGGAGCAGGTCATGAGGTAATGGTAATCACGGGGGACCGTGATGCCCTGCAGTTGGTGCGTCCTAATTTGCAGGTCCTTTTGACCAAGAAGGGCATTTCAGAGATGAAAACCTATGATGAGGCCGCTTTCAGGGAGGAATACGGCTTTGAACCCATCCGGCTGATTGACTTAAAGGGGCTGATGGGGGATACGTCTGACAATATTCCCGGAGTGCCGGGAGTAGGGCCCAAGACAGCCAGCAAGCTGTTAATTGAATATGGTACGCTGGAGGAAGTACTGGCGCATATTGATGACATCTCCGGCAAAAAACTTAAGGAACGGCTGATGGAAAACAAAGAGCAGGCCCTGCTGTCAAAGGAATTGGCTGCTATCGAATGCAATGTGCCGGACCTTACGCTGGACTGGGAGGCTTATGCTGTTACCCCGGACCATGTGCGCATGCAGACATTTTGTGACCGTTATGAATTGCGGGCGGTCTGGAAAAATTTTGTCAAGCTCTATGGTGAAGGTGATACGGCCCCGGTCTTAGACTTTTCGCAGCCGGCGTCGGAAAATATCGACCTGACCAGCAAGACCTGGACGGCAGCGGAAGTTACAGAAAAGCTGGCGGCAGCTGAGGCTTTGGCCATAAGCGGCATTTTTGCCGGCAAGGCTCCCTTTGCCAAACTAACCGGTGTGGCCTTATGCACCCTGCCGGCCCATGAACACGGTTTTGTAACCGCTGAGGGTGAACCCTATGAAAAACTGCTCGCCGTTTTAGGTAGTGTGCCAACAGTGGCACTTAGCGGCCTTAAGGCCTATTATCAGGCAGGCTGGCAGCCGGCAGAAAATTTCCTGGATACGGAACTGGCAGCTTACCTGCTGCACCCCGAGTCCAACCGTTATCAGGTCGAGAATCTGGCGCAGGAATATCTGGGACAGACTTTGCCGGAAGGGTTGACAGACGCACAGGAAAAAGCTGTCTGGGAATCTGATATTTTGGCTGAGGTACAGCAGATGTTGACAGCCAAACTGCAGGAACTTGG
Organism: Selenomonas sp. AE3005; assembly: GCF_905233635.1. Taxonomy (GTDB): domain Bacteria; phylum Bacillota; class Negativicutes; order Selenomonadales; family Selenomonadaceae; genus Selenomonas_A. The sequence goes on from NZ_CAJODG010000011.1 coordinate 31,956, forward strand.
CATGCAGGAACTGTACAGCAAAATTGAACTGCCGCTGGTAGAAGTACTGGCCAGCATGGAACAGAAAGGCATTTATATCAACCGTCAGGAACTTGATAGCAAGGGGCAGGAATTAAGCGCCAGATTGGACAGCCTGCAGCAGGATATTTACACGCTGGCCGGCCGGGATTTTAATATCAATTCGCCCAAGCAGCTGGGGGAGGTCCTGTTTGAGGACTTGCAGCTGCCGCCGGTCAAAAAGACGAAAACCGGTTATTCGACCAACGCCGAGGTTTTGGAAACACTGCGCGATAAACATCCTGTGGTGGAACTGGTGCTTAATTATCGTACCCTTAGCAAGCTGAAATCCACGTATATCGATGGTATGCGTGACCTGATTGGTGATACCGGGCGTATCTACACCACTTTCAATCAGACGGTGACAGCAACGGGCAGGCTGTCAAGCTCTGACCCGAACCTGCAGAACATTCCCGTGCGTACGGAAGAAGGCCGTACGATAAGGGCGCTGTTCGAACCAGGTGAGGGGTATGACTACCTGCTGTCGGCTGATTACTCGCAGATTGAACTGCGTATTTTGGCGCATATGTCCGCTGATGAGCGCTTTATCGACGCTTTTGTGCAGAATCAGGATATCCATGCACGGACGGCCGCCGAAGTTTTTAATGTGCCGCTTAGCGAAGTGGACAGCACGTTGCGCCGTCATGCCAAGGCCGTAAACTTTGGTATCGTCTATGGTATCAGCGATTTTGGCCTGGCCAAGGATTTGCATATCGAAAAGAAGGAAGCCAAACGGTATATTGATAATTATTTTGCACGCTACACGGGGGTTAAGGCCTTTTTGGACAAGACCGTGGAGCAGGCTCATCAGGACGGCTATGTAAAGACGATGTTTGACCGCCGCCGGGAACTGGCGGCCATTAACAGCCGCAACTTTATGCAGCGTTCGCTGGCTGAGCGCATGGCCATGAATACGCCGATACAGGGGACGGCGGCCGATATCATCAAGCTGGCCATGATAAGTGTGTATAAAGAACTGCAGGCAGCCGGGGTAAAAAGCCGGATTCTCCTGCAGGTGCACGATGAACTGGTACTGGAAGTGGTAGAGTCCGAAATGGACAAGGTGCAGGGCATATTGAAAAAGGCGATGGAGCAGGTAGTAAAACTCTCCGTGCCGCTGCTTATCGATATGCATGCCGGTAAGAATTGGGCGGAGGCGAAGTAAAATGCCGGAAATGCCAGAGGTGGAAATAATCCGCCGCTATTTGGATAAAATGGTGCAGGGACAGCAGATTATGTCTGTGGATATCGTCCTGCCCCGTATGATAAAATGGCCGGAACCCGAGAAGTTCCGGTTGCTGGTAACAGGCCAGCGCATTGAGTCGATGGCCCGCCGGGGAAAATACCTGCTGATGGAACTCACCGGCGGCCGGGAAGTCGTTTTTCACCTGCGCATGACAGGCCGGCTGGTTTACGAGCCGGAAGGCGTTAATCATGACAGCCATGCCAGAGTTATCTTTAAACTGGGCAACGGAGCAAGTCTAGTCTATGGTGATACCCGTACGCTCGGCACAATTCATGGCCTGCAGGCAGGGGAACGCTGGCGGCTTAAGGGCTTATCGGAAATGGGACCGGAGCCGTTAAGTGATGATTTTACTGCGGAATATCTGCAGGGTGTGGCCCAAAAACGCAAGGGTGCGATAAAATCATTTTTGCTCAATCAAAAATACATCAGTGGTATTGGCAATATCTATGCCGATGAGGCCCTGTTTTTAGCCGGGATTCATCCCCAGCGTCCGGCCAATATGCTTACGGAAACGGAGTGCCGCAAGCTGGCAGCTGCAGTAAATGAAGTCATTGCTGCCGGCATTGCCGATGGCGGTACGACTTTCCGGGATTACCAGAATGGTGCCGGGGGCAAGGGCGGTCATCAGGAACATCTCTACGCCTACGGCCGCACGGGGCAGCCCTGCCGTAAGTGCGGCACGCCTATGGAGCGTATTACCGTTGGCGGCCGGGGGACGCACTTTTGCCCCCAGTGCCAGGAGTGATGAGTATGGCGAAAATAATTGGCCTGACCGGCGGCATTGCCAGTGGCAAGAGCACAATTGCGGCATATTTTCAGTCCAAGGGCGCAGCCGTCCTTAGTGCCGATGACCTGGCCAGAACCCTGGCAGAGCCCGGAGGCGAGCTTTATCAAAAGTATGTCGCGCATTTCGGCCAGGGGATATTGCTGCCGGAAGGGACGCTGGACCGCCGGGCTATCGGCAATATCGTCTTTAGTGATGAGCAGCAGCGCCGCTGGCTGGATGAAACGAGTCATCCGGTTTTACAGGCGGCGATGGAAGAACAGATACAGGCGGCCCGGCAGAAAAATTTTCCTGTAATTATCCTTGATGTTCCATTGCTCTTTGAGGTCGGATGGGATAAAATGACAGAGGTAAGTTGTTTGGTTTTTGTGGACGCCGCTGTACAGCTTGAACGGCTGATAAAACGCAATGGCTGCACAAAGGCAGAGGCCTTAGGACGCATTGCTGCCCAGATGCCGCTGGCTGAAAAAAAACAACGGGCCGACAGCTTGATTGATAATAATGGCAGCCTGGCCGAATCATACAACCAGGCTGATAAACTTTGGAAGGAGTGGACCCATGCAGGACTTTCGTGACAGGGTCCAGCGTAACAGACGCATTCAGCGACGCATGGCAACCTGCTTTTGCGTTGCTTTATTTATTTTAGGTATAAGCCTTAGTGCTTTTTGTATCCTGCAGTTTGAGCCGGTGCAGCGCAAGTATTTCTATGTCTATCCCTATCATGATACGGTGATGAAATATGCGGAACTATATCATGTGGACAGTAATCTGACGGCAGCGGTAATCAAAAGCGAGAGCAAATTCGAGCACACGGCCAAATCCCATCGCGGCGCGGTGGGGCTGATGCAGCTCATGCCGGAAACGGCGGCATGGATTGCTGACCAGCTGGATGATAAAAACTACAGCGTGGAGAGCCTTCATGAACCGGACCGCAATATCCGCTATGGAACCTGGTATCTGGCGGAATTGCAGCGGGAATTCAAGGGCAATGATGTACTGGCACTGGCCGCCTACAATGCCGGCCGGGGCAATGTGCGTGCCTGGATGGAGGAACACCATTGGACGTTGAATTTTCATGATATAGATGCTATTCCCTATAAGGAAACCAGGGATTATGTACGTCAGGTAATTGGTGACCGTAAGAAGTATAAAGAGTTGTATCCGGAGTAAGTGAGTATATGCAGAAGTATCGCATAGTTCCGCAACAAGATAATATGTTTTGGCAGCTGGTGCAGGGCATGACGCTCGATGATGAGGAAAAGACCTTGCTGAAAAATGCGGTTATCCGTCATGTCGAAGTCAGTGTCAAAAACAGCGCCTGGGAAATTGCTTTGACAAGTCAGACGCTTATTCCTGACGCGCTGTTAAAAGCAGCTGCGGCGCAGATTTGCAGCAAGTGTAATTTGCAGGACGTCATTTTCTATCAGGACGTCATTGACATTGAGGATGGCATTCATAAGGTGTGGGCCAAGCTCGTAACGCAGGTGGCCGAGGGGAATCCCACGGTTTTTCAACTGCTCAAGCGTTCCAAGTACACCGTAGACGGCAGCAAACTCATCCTGCATGTGCCCGGGGAGCTGGGCGGCGAAATTATGCGCGCTCATGCCGTGACACAGTTGATGAGCCGGGCCATTAAGGACATGCTGGGCTATCGCTGCCCCGTAGTCTGCGAGGCCAGTGAAGAAGTACTGCAGAATCTGGAAGTAGACGACAGCTTTAATACTCCAGAATATCAGGCGGCTGTGCATAAGGAACGCGTGGCTGAATCCCGGGCCGAGTCGGCTAAAGCCGCCGATAAAAAACCGGCGGCAGAAAAAGCTGCCCCCAGAAAACGCGAGGACTTGTCCCGGCCAGTTGTGGTACAAAGTGCCGGCAATACCATCTTTGGCACTGGTGTCATGGGCGAGCGCAAACTTATCGACGAGCTGGACGGCGAGACGAAAAACGTCATCTTGGAAGGCTTTATCGGTGAAGGTGCCGGTTCCGGCCTGAAAACCATTGAGTTTAAGACGGGTACCAAACTCCTGACCTTCTGCCTGTCGGATGAGTCTAACGGTATTGCCTGCAAGAAATTCTTCAAAACTGGCAAGGGGCGCAACGGCAAGGAAGAAAACTATGACGAAATAATGAGCCAGCTGAAGGACGGCATGTCTGTCCGCGTGCGGGGCTCGGTGCGTTTTGATACCTATATGAACGAGTACGTGCTCTTTGTGGACTCACTGGCTAAAAAAGAGCAGAAAAAGCGTACTGATGAGGCCGAAGTAAAGCGCGTGGAACTCCATGCGCATACCACCATGAGCGCTATGGACGCCGTGGTATCGGTTAAAGACCTCATAAAGACAGCTGACAGCTGGGGCTGGCCGGCTATTGCCATCACTGACCACGGCGTAGTGCAGGCCTATCCGGACGCGGCCAAAACGGCGGAAAAACTCAATATCAAAGTTATCTACGGCATGGAAGGCTATCTTACCGGGGACGATTTTGAGCAGAAAAGAGCTAATCATATTATCTTTCTGGCCAAGAATCCCAACGGCCTGCGCAATCTCTACCAGCTGGTATCCCTGTCCCATGTCAAATATTTCCATCGTCAGCCGCGCCTGCCCAAGAAAATAATTCAGGAATACAGGGACGGCATTATCATTGGTTCGGCCTGTGAGGCCGGCGAACTGATTCGCGCCATTGTGGAGGGACAGTCTGAGGAAAAACTGCTTGAGATAGCAGATTTCTATGACTACCTGGAGATTCAGCCCATCCATAACAATGACTTCCTGAAACGCAGTGAAAAATTTCCTAATATCACGACTGATGAAGATTTAATCAATATCAACCTCAAAGTGGCAGCATTGGCCAAAAAGCTGGGGAAAATGCTGGTGGCTACCTGCGATGTACATTTCCTCAATCCCGATGACAGCATTTACCGCGCCATTCTCATGAAAGGCAAGGGCTTTGATGACGCAGAAATGCAGCCGCCCCTGTACCTGCGGACGACGGAGGAAATGCTGGCCGAATTTGATTACCTGGGCGAAGAGGCAGCTTACGAGGCTGTGGTCACCAATCCCCGGAAAATAAATGACATGATTGAAAAGTTCAAGCCGATTCCTGATGACTTGTACTCACCGATGATTCCCGGAGCCGACGAGGAAATCCAATCCATGTCCTACAACCGGGCCAAGGCCATGTATGGGGAAAACCTGCCGGAAATCGTGGAGGCACGTCTGCAGCAGGAATTAAAGCCGATTATCGGCCACGGTTTCTCGGTGCTCTATCTTATCGCCCAGCGTCTCGTAAAAAAATCAAATGACGATGGCTATCTGGTAGGCTCCCGAGGTTCCGTAGGTTCGTCCTTTATCGCCACGATGACGGGGATAACGGAGGTTAACCCCCTGCCGCCGCACTGGCGTTGCCCGCATTGCCAGTACAGCAAATTTATTACCGATGGTTCCTACGGCTGCGGCTATGACCTGCCGGATATGGACTGTCCTGTCTGTGGCACACCGCTTATTAAGGACGGCCACGACATACCTTTCGCCGTATTCCTGGGGTTCGATGGGGACAAGGTGCCTGATATCGACTTGAACTTCTCCGGTACATACCAGCCCGTGGCGCATAAGTACACGGAAATTCTGTTTGGCAAGGACAACGTATACCGTGCCGGTTCCATTCAGACCGTGGCCGATAAAACGGCCTTTGGCTATGTGAAGAAATTCTTTGAGGAAAAGGGCGTTAAAAAGCACATTTCCTATATCGACCGGCTGGCACATGGCTGTATGGGCGTAAAGTCCACAACCGGCCAGCACCCGGCCGGCATCATGGTTGTGCCCCGGGATATGGACGTACATTTCTTCACGCCCATTCAGCACCCGGCCAATGATATGAACTGCGGCACGATTACCACGCATTTCGATTACCATTCCATCAGCAGCCGTTTGGTTAAGCTCGATATTCTCGGACACGATGATCCGACCGTAATCAAAATGCTGGAGGACCTGACCTGCCGCGATCCGAAAACGATTCCCTTCGATGATGTGGCCACGATGTCGCTCTTTTACTGTACTGATGCGCTGGGCGTGACACCGGAGGAACTCGGAGCAACTTCCGGCACCTTCGGCATACCGGAGTTCCGTACACCGTTTACGCGGCAGATGATTGACGACACCAATCCCGACGTGTTCTCGGACCTCGTGCGTATATCAGGGTTCTCCCATGGTACCGACGTGTGGCTGGGCAATGCTCAGGACCTTATCCGCAGCGGTCAGTGTACCATTAAGAATGCTATCTCGGCCCGTGATGATATCATGATGTATCTTATCCATCACGGCATTGACCCGCTGTTGTCCTTTAAGACTATGGAAAAGGTGCGTAAGGGCAAAGGGATTGACCCGGAAGTGGTGAAGAAACTGCAGGACGGCGATATACCGCAGTGGTATATTGATTCCTGTCAGAAGATAAAATACCTCTTCCCTCGCGCGCATGCAACGGCTTACGTTATGATGGCTTACCGCATTGCGTTCTGCAAGGTTCATTATCCATTGGCTTATTATGCGGCTTATTTCTCAATCCGCGCCGATGAATTTGATGCCAACGTCATTGCCAAAGGACAGGAATATGTGGGGCAGCAGATAAAGGAACTGGAGGAGATTTCCAAGGAAAAGAAACTCGACGCCAAGCAAAATGCTACGCTGATTGTGTTGCAGCTGGCCTGGGAAATGTACCTGCGTGGTTATGACTGCGAAAAGGTGGATATATACACCTCGGACGCGGAAAAATTCGTTATCCACGAAAAATCCCTGCTGCCGCCGCTCGCCAGCCTGGCCGGCATGGGCACAAAAGCCTCTCAGAGCATTGTCGAGGCCAGAAAAGATGGTATTTTCACCAGTATCGAAGACCTGCGCCGCCGTACCGGTATTTCCAAGACGAATATCGAAATACTCCGCGACCACGGCTGCCTGGACGGCATGGGCGAATCAGACCAGATAGCCCTGTTTTGCTGAAAATTGAATATACTGGATAATAAGGGGCGCTGTGGATAAAATGCTTTCGCATTTCATCACAGCGCCAATTTTCTTGTATTCTTTTCGTAGTTTATGGTAGAATGGTTATTATGTGAGTTCGCAGCGGTTGCAACTAGATAAGGTACGCTCTAAGGGATTGCCTTGAGACGTATCGCAAAAAGGCTCGGAACTTAGTCGTAGCAAGGCTTCCCGATACTTGCACATGAATACACTGTTTTTTGAACCCCCTAGGTGTTTAAAAAGGGAATAGTGTGTTTGTATCATAATTATTCAACAAATGGGGGATATATTTTGTCAGCTTTAAGCGCAGAACTTAATAAGGAAATTGAAAAGCGCCGTACCTTTGCCATCATCTCTCACCCTGATGCTGGTAAGACGACGCTTACGGAAAAACTTTTGCTTTATGGTGGGGCTATCCATCTGGCTGGTTCCATTAAGTCCCGTAAGACACAGCGTCATGCTGTTTCTGACTGGATGGAAATCGAAAAGCAGCGTGGTATCTCTGTTACCTCTTCGGTATTGCAGTTTGATTATGACGGTTATCGTATCAACATTCTTGATACCCCGGGGCATCAGGACTTCAGTGAAGATACTTACCGCACTTTGATGGCTGTAGACAGTGCTGTCATGGTAATTGACGTGGCTAAAGGTGTCGAGGCGCAGACGAAAAAACTCTTCAAGGTTTGTAAGCAGCGCGGTATTCCTATCTTTACCTTTGTCAACAAGCTCGACCACTTTGGTAAGGCGCCGATTGATTTAATGGATGAAATTGAAACCGTGCTGGGCATTCGCTCGTATCCGATGAACTGGCCTATTGGCCAGGATGGCCAGTATATGGGGGTATATGACCGCCGCAATGACAAGGTGCTGCTTTTTGCGGCCGATACGTCCCACGGCCAGGAGGCCCGTATTGCTGATGTTTATGAACCGGATGATCCGGAAGTTGTAGCCCGTGTAGGTGAAGATGTGTGGCAGGCCCTGCAGGACGATTTGGAACTTCTGAACGAGGCCGGGGAAGACTTTGACATGTCAAAGGTAAACAGCGGTGAACTGACGCCGATGTTCTTCGGTTCAGCTATGACCAACTTCGGCGTACAGGACTTCCTGGAAGGTTATATCAGCATGGCACCGACGCCGCAGCCGCGTAAGTCCTCTGAGGGACTGATTGCTGCTGATGATGAGAAGTTCTCCGGTTTTGTCTTTAAGATTCAGGCCAATATGAACCCGGCGCATCGTGACCGCCTGGCCTTTATCCGTATTTGTTCCGGCAAATTCGAGCGCAATATGGAAGTCTGGCATGAACGTACGGGCAAGATGCTGAAACTGGCTCAGCCGCAGCAGTTCCTGGCGCAGGACAGACAGATTATCGATACGGCTTATCCCGGCGATATTGTAGGTTTGTTCGACCCGGGCGTGTTCGGTATCGGCGATACGGTCTGTGATGCCAGCCATAAGTTCAAGTATGCGGATTTCCCGGTGTTCCCACCAGAAAAATTTGCCCGTGTGCAGGCCAAAGATACCATGAAACGCAAGCAGTTCGTTAAAGGTATCGAGCAGCTGACGCAGGAAGGGGCTATTCAGCTCTTCCAGCAGGCTGGTGCCGGTACGGAATCCTATATCGTCGGCACGGTAGGCACCCTGCAGTTTGAGGTGCTGGAATACCGCTTGAAGAACGAATACAATGTAGATATCGAAATGAATATGCAGCCCTATGAAGTGGCCCGCTGGATGGCCTTTGAGGACGGTCATGAGGTGACGCCGGCAGAACTCAAAGGTGCTGACCGTGGTATGTTCGTTTACGACCGCCATAACAATCCAGTATTGCTCGTGAATAATGAGTGGGCACTGGGCTGGATTACGGACAACAATCCGGAACTCTTGCTTAATCATGTGCCCTTTGACAAAAAAGAGGCCTAAAAAATATGACCTGACATGTTCAAGTTTACGTGTCAGGTCATTTTTAAGTTGTATCATTTGTTGTCAAAATAAAGCTGCCTGATTTCTGCGGCCATGTCAGGGATATTGGTGGGGCGTATATGGACGCCGTAGCCGACAAAGAGCGGCGGCGTGGCAAAGCGGGGCATAATCTTAATATAAACTTTGCCCTGCAGCTGGTAGAAGAAGAGATTGTAGCTTTGTACACGTCCCTGATGAAAATGACGTGTCAAAAAACTGGTGCCGGTCTGAATAAAATGGGCCATGGCAGCAATGGCCGCAGGTGTATTGATATCCGCCGGGACAATATTTAATTCCCAAAAGCCTATACGGGGCGTCGTGGCAATATTGAATTCCACATTGCCTGCACGGGTGATAAGCTCGCCGGCAAATTCTTCCGGCAGGACGGCCAGCGGCTGGGCCAGTTCAGGAAAGGCCACAAGCTGCATATGGGGGTGACGGATAGTACCGCCGGAAAGAGGGCCGTAATTTTTAAAGAACAACACATCAGCGTAGCGTCCTGAGTTCAGCATTTTTTGCCAATGGTGCAGGCCAAAACGCAACAGCCGCTGCATGTGTTCGGGCGTATAGTCCGGTATATCACTCTGGCATTTATCCGTTTCAATCAGCACGAACTGGTCTGTGCCGGACAGGACATTGTATTTATTGCGCAGGAGGATGATGGGCCCGTCGGCAGCTATGATGTCAGTGAGCTCAGCAGTATGGCAAAAAGGACAGTAATTATCCGGATGACGAATGGTTTCCGGCTTTTGCCTGCCGATTTGCATATTGAAATCGATAAGATTATAGGGCAGATTCATAAATATCCCTCCTGAGGGAGAATTGATGTTAGTCCCATTATAACGCCGTTGTTCCAGTTTTGCCATAGGCAAAACTTCCTCTTGGCGTTTCAACGAGGCGGGAGATATGCTCGCCGCCTGTTTTGGTATTCGTGGGGGACATTTTCTTGCCTCGTTATAACGCCGCTGTTCCAGTTTTGCCATAGGCAAAAACAGAACAACGGCATTATAAAATTTGGTTATAGAGTTGACAGGAATCGTTGATTTATGCTATTATATTCAACGTCGATAAAGCGCTCGTAGTCCAGTGGATAGGACGTTAGCCTCCGGAGCTGAAAGCGGCAGTTCGACTCTGCCCGAGCGCACCACTTGTAAATGACTTCCCCGTCAAAGTGCAAAACTTTGATGGGGATTTTTGTTTAAATATAATTGCTTTAAATAATTTTCCTTGATAAAGCAGGATTTAATCACGGGGTTAACGAAATAATAAACATATAATGGAAATAAACTCGTGGGGAGGTTTTATTATGGGGAAAATTCAAAAAATCCTCGTGCCTGTTGACGGTTCCGTTAATGGCTGCAAAGCTGTAGACGAAGCTATTTTCCTGGCAGAAAAATGCAAAGCTGATTTGGATTTTGTCTATGTGTCCAGTAATATCAACAAAGATATTCCCAGTCATATTGTCTTTGACCGCATTTGGGAAAAGATTCCGCAGGAGCTGCGGGCGGCCAAACATGTGGAAACGGGCAGTATTCATAAGGCTATCATTCGTGTGGCCGCCCAGGAACACAGTGATATGATAATCATGGGCAGCCGGGGCTTGGGGCTCTTCAAGGGAGCGCTTATCGGCAGTGTCAGTCAAAAAGTCATTGAAGAATCACCGATTCCTGTAATGGTGATTAAATAAGCTTAACTGACAGACAGTTTTCCTTGGGGAAAGCTGTCTGTTGTTGTGTATAACGAGGCAAGCTGAAATAATGCCAGCATCATTGGCCGGCAAGGGAGGATTTTGGGCAATGAAGAAACTTATCAATGCGGTGGACTCAGTTGAGGAACAGATGGTACTGGGGCTGGTAAAATCTGCGCCGCATAAACTGCGGAAACTGGACGATGGCAATATTATTGTCCGCGCTGTCAAAAAAGAAGGCAAGGTTGCCTTGATAAGCGGCGGTGGCAGCGGCCATGAGCCGGCCCATGGCGGCTTCGTTGGTGAAGGCATGCTGGATTGCGCTGTGGCCGGAGCAGTGTTTACCTCGCCGACGCCGGATAAGATTTTTGCCGGCATTCAGTCTGTAGCTACGGACAAGGGCGTTTTATGTATAGTCAAGAATTACACCGGCGATGTAATGAATTTTGAAATGGCTATCGACATGGCTAAAGATGAGGATATCGAAGCTGATTATGTGGTAGTAAATGATGATGTGGCCGTAAAGGACAGCCTTTATACAACGGGGCGCCGCGGTGTAGCCGGTACGGTGCTTGTACATAAGATTGCCGGAGCCAAGGCTGAAGAGGGAGCAAGTCTTGCGGAGGTAAAAGCCGTGGCAGAAAAGGTCATTGCCAATGTCCGCACCATGGGCATGGCTATGTCTCCGTGTACGATACCGGCAGCCGGCAAGCCGGGTTTTGAACTCGGTGAGAATGAAGTGGAAATCGGTATCGGCATTCATGGCGAGCCGGGCACGCAGCGTGAGAAAATCGGCAGCGCTGACGAAACAGCAAAAAAACTGCTGGATAAAGTTTTAGCTGATTTGGATTTCAAAGGGCATGAAGTGGTGGTAATGGTAAATGGCATGGGCGCAACGCCGCTGATGGAACTTTATATCATTAACAACTTTGTGCAGGATTATCTTAAAGAGCAGGGAGTTAAGGTTTATGACACTATGGTGGGCAATTATATGACCTCCATTGAAATGGCCGGTTTCTCCTTGACACTGTTGCGCTTGGATGATGAAATGAAAGCGCTTTATGATGCCAAAGCAGACACACTGGCTTTAAAACGCTAAGGAGATGTAAGTATGTTAGACACAGCAAAAATTGTAGAAATTATTCGGGCTATAGCGGCACGGATAGAGTCGGAGAAGGATTGTTTAACGCAGCTGGATAATGAAATCGGTGATGGTGACCATGGCATAAACATGGCGCGCGGCTTTAAGGCTGTGGCGGAAAAACTGCCGGAGTTGTCTGGTGGTGATATGGGCACAGTTTTAAAAGGTGTTGGCATGCAGCTGGTGTCCAATGTGGGCGGAGCATCCGGGCCGCTTTATGGCACGGCTTTTATGAAGGCTGGTAATGTCTTAAACGGCAAGGACGAAATTGGGGCGCAGGATTTTGCACAGGCCCTGGCGGCGGCGATTGGCGGCATAGAAATGCGTGGCAAGTCCACAGAGGGCGAAAAGACCATGCTGGATGCCCTCTGTCCTGCTTATAAAGCCCTGGAAGAAAAGCTGGCTGCTGGTGCCGATTTAAAGGCTGCTATGGGTGCGGCGGTCGAGGCGGCGCAAAAAGGTACTGAATATACCAAAACCATCGTTGCCACTAAAGGCCGGGCCAGCTATTTGGGGGAACGCAGCCTCGGGCATCAGGACCCTGGGGCGACATCTTCACTATATATGTTGCAGGAAATATACAAGTGTTTGTAAGAACTTCAAAATCGTAAAGTTCCTAATGTTCTCGTGGGGTGAGAAAATTGGTAGGTATTGTAATTGTTTCGCATAGCGAAAAGTTAGCTGCAGGTGTAGTGGAAATAGCCAAAATGACGGCGCCGGACGCACCGATTGCCGCTGCCGGCGGTATGGAAGATGGCACACTGGGGACAAGCTATGGCAAAATAAGTGCTGCTGTTGACGAAGTTTATTCCGCTGACGGGGTGGTGGTGCTCATGGATATGGGCAGTGCCGTTATGACCACGGAAATCGTCATCGAGGATATGGGGGACCGTAAGGTGACCATGCTTGATTGTCCGCTGGTGGAAGGCGCGGTGCTGGCTGCTGTAGAGTCGACCGGGGGCATAACCCTGGAAGGGCTGGCGGAAAAAATCAAAGAGGCTTATAATGTGAGGAAACTTCCGGAATAAAGGTGGGGGACAAATGGAAAAAGATGCGCTGAATATCATTGCTACGCGGCATAGCACTCGTAAATTCAAACCGGATATGGTGGCGGAAAGCCTGCTCGACCAAGTTATTGAGGCTGGCCGCAGGGCACCCAGCGGCAAGAGTAAAAATCAGAACCATTTTTTGGTGATACGTGACCAGGCTATACTGGCTAAACTGGTGGAACTTGTGCAGAGTGAATTTGCCAAAATGGAAATCACCCCGGAAAATGAGGCTAATATTGGCGGCGCTATAAAGCTCTCGAAGAAGGGAAATTATGTCTTTAAGTATAATGCGCCGGTGCTGATTGTAGTGGCCAATCAGGAAAACTATGGCAACAACATGGCAGATGTATCCTGTGCGTTGGAAAATATGCTGCTGGCTGCTAATGCTTTGGACCTCGGGGCCTGCTGGATAAATCAGCTGCGCTGGCTTAATGACAATCCTGTGCTGCAGGCTTATTTGCAGGAGCTAGGCTTAAAAGAGGGCGAACGGGTATATGGCTCTGTAAGCCTGGGGTATCCTGATACACCCGATGGTATGCCGAATAGAAATATAACGTCCATTAAAGGCAATGAAGTGACTTATATAGGCTAAAATGGCGCAATCCGAGCGTGGGCAGGCCTCACGCTCATTTTCATGTACGCATGGGGTGGCAGAAGAATGTGGAAATATGTATAATAGGTAAGGACGATAAATACAAGCAGTAAGGGGATTATTATAATGCAGAAGATAAGAAAAGCAGTTATTCCGGCTGCCGGTTACGGCACGCGTTTTTTACCGGCGACGAAGGCGACGCCTAAGGAAATGCTGCCGATTGTGGATAAACCGACGATTCAGTATATCGTTGAGGAGGCCAAGGCCAGCGGCATCGAAGATATCCTTATCATCAGCGGTCATGGCAAGCGGGCCATTGAGGATCATTTTGACAGTGCCCCGGCGCTGGAAATGGAACTGCAGGCCAAGGGCAAGACTGATTTATTAAAAATCGTACAGGAAACTGCAGATATCAACATCCATTATATCCGCCAGCGTTATATGCGCGGCCTGGGTGATGCTATTCTCTGTGCCCGGGCGTTTATGGGGGATGAGCCGTTTGCGGTGCTGCTGGGTGATGATGTGGTTTATAATCCGGATAAACCGGCCCTTGCTCAGCTTATTGATATATATGAGGCCACGGGCGGTTCTGTCCTGGGGTGTCAAAACGTTCCTGAAGACAAGGTTTCTGCCTATGGTATTGTAGCCGGCGAGAAAACAGATAACAGCCGTCTGATGCGCGTTTCTGATATGGTGGAAAAACCTGCCAGGGAAGAGGCGCCAAGCCGTATGGCAGTATTGGGGCGCTACATTATCAAGCCCCAGATATTTGACATACTGACGCAGACCAAGCCAGGCAAGGGCGGCGAAATTCAGCTGACAGATGCCTTGAAAGTGCTGGCCCGTCAGGATGCTGTGTATGCTTATGACTTTATCGGTCAGCGTTATGATGTAGGCGACAAACTGGGCTTTTTGAAGGCTACGGTGGAATTTGCTCTGCGCCGGGAAGATTTGGGCGCTGACTTTAAGGCGTATTTACAGGAGATTGTGACGAGAATCTGAGGTGTAATTCTTGCAGAAGAAAAATAAAGCCAATTTGGCCTTAGGGATAAGTGCAGCAGGATTTCTCGGGACCATGGGTATAAATGCCGGCTTTTGGGGCGGCATGGTTCATCATGGTTTTTTGGCGGCGACGATTGGCGGTCTGGCAGATTGGTTTGCCGTGACCGCCATTTTTCATCGTCCTCTGGGGATTTCCTATCGTACCGATATTCTGCGGCGTAACCGTGCGCGCATTATGGACGCTCTGGTGACCTTTGCCAGTGAAGACCTGTTGAGCACGGAAAACATTATGGGCGTAATTGAGCGGCAGAATGCCGCGCAGCTCCTGGCCGATTATTTTCTGCACCGCGGCGGCCGTAAGCGTGTGCATGAGGTGGTCCAGGCAGTAATGCTGAAATCTGTCAACGATATGGATACCAAACGCATTGCCGGTGAACTTGCGCCGGCAATAAAAGACGGACTCCAGTCGCTGGCTGTAGAGGATATTTTACCGGAAATATTGCGGCTGCTGGCGCAGAAACGTCATACGGACAGGCTGCTCGCCAGTCTGGTGTCCATTGGCAGGCAAGTTATTGAGTCACCGGCATTAAAGTCTGCCCTTTTGGAACATATCCGTATCCTGCGGGAAAGTTATGAAAAGGATTCGGCCGGACGCGCCTTTGTGCTCGCCTCTATGGGACTTACGGATGAAAAGATTTTGGCCCTGCTGACGGAAAGAATTGAGGCGCGGCTGGACAGTCTGCAAGCTGCCGGTGTTAATGCGAGCAGTGAATTACAGGCCGGACTGACAGCGATGTTATTAAATCTCAGCCAGGACGAGCGTCTGCGCGATTTGCTGAGAGACCGCAAAGAGCAGCTGCTTGATAATATCGACCTGGCCGGTGGCTTGTCGCGCTGGCTGGAACATAACATACAGGGGGATAACCCCTTTTGGCTGCCACAGCTGGAGGCATATACGGACAGCCGAATTGATGAATTTATCAGTTCGGCGTCGCAACAGGAACAATTTGACCAGGCTATCAAGAAAATCCTGCGCGGTGAACTGAATAAACATCATGTTCTGATTAAGGGAATTATCAAGGAACGGCTGAATGAGTTTTCCGATGATGAACTCGTGGCCTTTGTGGAAGGCAAGGTTCAGGACGATTTGCAGATGATTCGCATAAACGGCTCGCTGGTGGGCGCTTTGGTGGGCATGGGCTTATACCTGCTGATGGCCTTGGCCGAAAGGATGTGGGGCTTATGAGCAATGGTTTTAACAAAGCAGATAAAACACTGCTGATAGTTTTTATTTTGTTTCTGGGCACCATGTACCTGCATTTATGCTATCCCCATAGTCTGGCTGTTGATGGCCTGCTCTTTGCCAGTGAGGCGGCGCTGGTGGGCGGCATTGCTGACTGGTTCGCCGTTACGGCCCTGTTTAGAAAGCCGTTGGGCTTTCCCTATCATACGGCGATTCTGCCGCGGCGCCGTGACGCTTTTATCAAGGCGTCAACTTTTTTGGTGCAGCAGGAGTTCTTTTCCCGGCGTAAGATTTTTAATCACCTGGAGCGCCTGCATATCATGCCGATGGTCATGAACTGGCTGAAAAAGCCGGCTGCCAGTGCGCAGCTCACCTCTAAAATGGTGGATTATGTCAGGGATTTTCTTCTGCATCAGAATACGGAGCAGCAAGCCCGCGTGCTGGCAGAAAAAGTGCGCGAGTCGCTGGCACGGGTAGAGCCGGAGGACTTTTTTGCCATGTGGGGCGGCTGGCTCAGAAAAACCGGCAAGGACAAGGAGTTTGTCATGCGTGTTGCCAGCTATTGGCAGCAGCAGGCCCAGGGTGATGAGGCGCGCAAACAGATTCAGCAGATGCTGGAGGCTTATGAAGAAGAAAAAATCGGCGAAAATCCCCTGGCCAGACTGATGGCCGGCTTTGCCCAGGCTATTGACCTCATAAATTATGAGGAGGCGGCGGCGCTTATTCAGCAGCAGCTGCTGGTCATGTTGCAGGAACTGGGAACCCGTGATTCACAGCTGCAGCAGGATATTCTGCACCTGTTTTATGAAAAGGCCGAAGTGCTGAATCAGGACGCGCAATTTCATCAGCTGACCCATGAACTGAAGGACAGCCTGTTGCGTGATTTGCCTGTGGAATCCGCCATCTTGCAAATGCTCGCCCACTTGCAGCAGCATTTTCTCGAGGACAAGGCCCGGGAGGTGGACCCGCTGGCCGAGCACATGCCGGCTTTGCGCAGCCGCCTGGAGGAACTGATTGGCGAGGAATATGAACGCACCTTGCGGCTGTTGGAACGTGATGAAAATCTGCGTGCTATTTTAGGCAGTTTTCTTTATGATGTGATTGCCCGGACGGCCCTGCATGCGCAGGCGCTTATCGGCGTAATCGTCAGGGACGTTCTGCTCAGGCTTACTGATGAGCAGCTCAATCATCTCGTTTATGATAAGGTTGAACCTGACCTCTTGTGGATTCGCATGAATGGTTCCATTGTGGGGGCAGGGATAGGCCTGATTATGTTTGTGCTGCTGCATATTGCCGGCGTATAAAGAATGCCGTAATTATCTGATGGCACTGTGGCGGAAACGTGGATTTTTACCCGTAAATATGCTAAGATATTTAACGTGATACTCAAAAAACGGAAACAGCGGCATAGCCGCTTATCTAGGAGGATATTATTATTATGGCAAGATTATTTGGTACTGATGGTGTTCGCGGTGAGGCAAATGTAAGCCTGACACCGGAGTTGGCTTATCGTCTGGGCCGTGCGGCTACGATTTATTTTGGCCGTGATACGGAAGAACAGCCGTTGATTCTCATTGGCCGTGATACGCGTCTGTCCGGCGAAATGTTTGAGGCAGCTTTGACCGCTGGTATCTGTTCTGCCGGTGGCCGGGCAATGCTGGCTGGTGTCATTCCCACGCCGGCTATCGCTTATCTGGCAAGCCGTCACAAAGCCAAGGCCGGCATCGTCATTTCCGCTTCCCACAATCCTTTCCATGATAATGGCATTAAGTTCTTCGGTGGCGACGGCTACAAACTGCCGGATGCTGTGGAAGATGAGCTGGAAGCCATTGTACATCAGCTGGAAAATGATGATAATCTTGCTCGTCCTACGGGAGACAAGATTGGCCATATTGAATACCGTACTGATTTGCTCAACCAGTATATCGAATTCGTTATCAGCACCTGTCAGGAACGCTTTGACGGCATGAAAGTCGTATTGGACTGTGCCAACGGTGCTGCTTACGAAGTCATGCCCAAGGTTCTGCGTGAGCTGGGGGCAAAGGTCAAAGTCATTCATGCCCTGCCCAATGGTGTAAATATCAACGATAAATGTGGTTCTACACATTTGGAATCCCTGCAGAAGGCTGTAGTGGAGAATAATGCTGACTTCGGTATCGCTCATGATGGTGATGCTGACCGCTGTCTCTGTGTGGATGAGAAAGGGCAGGTTATTGATGGCGATCACATTCTCGTAATGTGCGCTCAGGATATGATAAAGAAAGGTACGCTGCCCCATAATACCGTTGTGTCCACGGTTATGGCCAATATCGGTTTCCATAAGGCCATCAAAGAGGCTGGCGGCCGCGTAGAAGTTACCCAGGTGGGTGACCGCTACGTGCTGGAAAATATGTTAAAGAGCGGCTATAAGATTGGCGGCGAGCAGTCCGGACATATCATCTTTACGGACTACAGCACCACCGGTGACGGCCCGATTACGGCCCTGCAGGTGCTGGCATCTCTGAAACGCAGCGGCCGCAAGGCGTCGGAACTGACGGCGCTGATGACTACTTATCCGCAGCTGCTGGTAAACGTCCGTGTAGCGACCAAGGAAGGCTGGGAAGATAACAAGGCTATTGCCGAGGCTATTGCCAAGGGTGAGGCTGAACTGGGCAATGACGGCCGTATTCTGGTGCGTCCGTCCGGTACGGAACCGTTGATTCGCGTTATGGCTGAAGGCCCGGACCAGGCACAGCTCGAAACCATCTGCAACGCCATCGCTGATGTAGTCAAAAAAGAGCAGGGCTGATATATGAAACAGGCAATATTGTTTGCAAGTTTCGGCGTTGTAAATGCTGCTGCCCGGACTGCCTGTATCGATGCGGCAGCCGCGCAGATTGCTAAGGCTTTTCCTGCTTATGAGGTACGTCAGGCTTATACCTCGGTATTTATAAAAAAGAAACTGGCTGAGCAGGAGATTCAGGTGGATTCCCTGCCGGAGGCTTTGTCTAAACTGCAGGCAGACGGATTTTCCCGTGTTATCATTCAGCCGGGATATCTGACGGCTGGAGAAGAATACGAGAAAAAAGTATTAGCAGTGGTGGAGGCACAGCGGCAAAATTTTGCTGAGATGATTATCTCCCGGCCGCTAATGCAGCAAAGTAAAGATTGTCAGGATATGCTGACGGTGCTGCAGCAGATTTTTTCTCTGGAAAATGGTGAAGAACTGGTGCTGGTGGGCCATGGTTCACCGCATCAGCACAATCCTGCTTATGAAAATCTGCAGGCGGCAGCTGATGAAAAAGACCTGCCGATTCATATCGGAGTTATTGAGCCGACGGATACACCGGATTATGCGGCAGTACTGGCACGGTTGAAAAAGCGTTCGAGTAAAAAACTGCTGCTGGCACCGTTATTGCTTTCCGGGGGAGCGCATGTCAATGAAGATATCGCCGGCCCGGAGCCGGAATCCTGGCTGAGCCGTTTGCAGGCGGAGGGATTTGCTGTCCGTACAAGTCTTAAAGGCCTGGGCGAGTATCCTGCATTCCAAAAACTTTACGTGCAGCGTATACAGGAACTGGCTTTATAAAATAAAGTAAATAACCTATATTTATAAATTATTGTCATATAGAGTATTTTTATTTTTATAAATATGGGGTATAATAACCTAGTATGAGTGTCTAAAATAGGCAAGGGATGCCTAAAAATGAATGAGGTGAGGTTATGTCACATCCAGTAACAACCAATCCGTTGATTATCATGTTAATCAACATGACGGTGGTTTTCTTGGTGCTTATCGCGTTGGGCTTAGTTATCAATTTAATTCATTATATTGACCCGACAAAACCCAAGGCAGCACCGCAGGAAGAAGCACCTGCACCAGCTGCTGAGCCGGAGGCAGTAGAAGCAGCTGCTCCTGCTGTTGAGCAAGGTCTTTCTCCCGAAGTGGTAGCTGTTATTGCAGCTGCTGTAGCCAGCATGGGATATGGTGCTGACAGTGTTCGGGCTATACGCCCCTTAGAGCGTGACAACTGGAAAAATTCCGGCCGCAGTGTGCTGCAGAACCGGTTTTAAGGCAGGGAAGGAGGAATTATTATGGAATTATTGCAAGCTTTTGTCGTTTCCCTGCAGGCCGTTTGGGCAGACAGTGGTTTTTCTGCCTTTACCATGGGTAACGGCATTATGATTCTCGTTGGTCTGGTGCTCTTATACATGGCCATTGTCAAGGAATTTGAGCCTTTGCTGCTGGGGCCGATTGCTTTTGGCTGTATTCTGGCCAATTTCCCCCGGACGGGGTTCTTTACGGAGCCGGGACTTATGCAGGCTATCCATTATGGTATTGCCAATGAGATTTTTCCACCGCTGATTTTCCTTGGTATCGGCGCTATGACAGACTTTGGCCCGCTGCTGGCGCGTCCTGTCACCCTGCTTTTGGGGGCGGCTGCCCAGATTGGTGTGTTCGTAGCGCTGGTTGGTGCTATGATGTTAGGCTTTACGGTACAGGAAGCTGGTGCTATTGGCATCATCGGTGGTGCTGACGGCCCGACGGCTATCTATTTGTCCATTCAGATGGCACCGCATCTGCTTGGTGCTATTGCCGTAGCTGCTTACTCTTACATGTCTTTGGTGCCGCTGATTCAGCCGCCGGTTATGAAACTTCTGACCACGCAGAAAGAGCGTGAAGTGGCTATGGAACAGCTCCGCCCGGTTACGAAATTCGAGCGCGTTTGTTTCCCAATCGTGGCAGCTATCATCATCAGTCTGCTGTTGCCGCCGATTGCCTCACTGCTCGGCTGTCTGATGCTCGGCAATCTGTTCCGTGAATCCGGTGTTATGGACCGTCTTTCCGATACGGCACAGAATTCCCTGTGCAACATCGTTACGATTTTCCTGGCTACTGGTACTGGTATGACCATGAATGCTGACGATTTCCTGCAGCCGGCAACGCTGCTGATTATCGGCTTGGGCTTGGTAGCCTTTATCGCTGGTACGGCTGGTGGTGTGCTCTTCGGTAAGATTATGTGCCGTGTATCCGGCTGGAAGATAAATCCGCTGATTGGTTCCGCTGGTGTATCCGCTGTACCGATGGCTGCCCGTGTCAGCCAGGTAGTGGGCATGAAGGCTAAGCCGGGCAATTATCTGCTCATGCACGCTATGGGCCCGAATGTGGCAGGCGTTATTGGTACGGCCGTAGCTGCTGGTACCATGTTGGCTATGCTCAAATAATTATGGATAAATAATAACAATTAAGTTAAAAACAGGCAAACCGCCGTCAAGTCTTACTTGACGGCGGTTTCTTTTCGTGCTAACATAAAACTTGTGGTATAATTGCAACATAGTAGTATGATAATCTATGATTATAATTCATGGTTTTGATAACTTGTTGTTATCATAGACAGGAATATATGTAATTATAGTTACTGTTTATCTACATGCAGTTAGACCGGGAGTAAAAATCTGTTGCCGGAATCGAAGATGAGTCGGCACTGATGAGGGAGGATTTTCCATGATTGATATTCTCGACCGCGTGCGCAACAAAGAGTTGCAGAGCAAGATTGTCACGGCGGAAGAAGCAGCAGCTTTTTTCAAGGAAGGCATGAATGTTGCAACCAGTGGTTTTACTGCTTCGGCATATCCGAAAGCTATTCCACTGGCCTTGGCTGAACGGATGAAGAAGGAACCGTTCACTATTAACCTCTGGACAGGCGCTTCTACCGGCCCGGAGCTGGATGAGGCATTGGCAAAAGTTCACGGCATCAAGAAACGTTTACCCTACCAGACGGATAAGGACCTGCGCAATGAAATAAACGACGGTTCCGTAGATTATCTGGACCTGCATCTTTCCGAGTCGGCTCAGCTCAGCCGCTGCGGTTATCTCGGCAAGGTTGATGTGGCTATCGTTGAGGCCTGTGCAATTACAGAAGAAGGCAATATTATCCCGACGACGTCGTTGGGCAATGCTGCCTCTTATGTGCAGAGTGCTGATACGGTTATTGTGGAAGTTAATACTTCCCAGCCACTGGAACTAGAGGGGATGCATGATGTTTATACCCCGATGGATCCGCCCAACCGTCTGCCGATCCCTATCGTGAAGGCTGCGGATCGTGTGGGGACGCCTTATATTCCCTGCACCCCTGATAAGATAAAATATATCGTTCCTTGTGATATCCCCGACCATACGCGTCCGCTCAAGGCCATTGACGAGAATTCCCGGAAGATGAGCCAGTTCACGCTGGACTTCCTCAAGAAGGAAGTAGAAGCTGGCCGTATGCCGAAGAACCTGCTGCCGCTGCAGTCTGGTGTAGGCAATGTAGCTAACGCTGTTATGGCTGGTTTCGTTGATTCTGACCTCAAAGACCTGACGGTTTATACCGAAGTTATTCAGGACGGCATGCTCGACCTCATTGATGCCGGCAAGCTCCTGATTGCATCCGGTACGGCTTTCAGCCCGTCGCCGGAAGGTATGGCCCGTTTCTATAAGGACGTTGCCAAGTACAAGAAATACCTGCTCCTGCGTCCGGAAGAAATTTCCAACAGCCCGGAAGTGGTGCACCGTCTCGGTGTTATCGCTATGAATACGGCTATCGAAGTAGATATCTACGGCAACGTAAACTCCACCCATATCACGGGTACCAAGATGATGAATGGTATTGGCGGCAGCGGCGACTTTGCCCGTAATGCTTACCTGACCATCTTCTATACGCCGTCTGTTGCCAAAGACGGCAAGATTTCCGCTGTCGTGCCGATGTGCTCGCATATCGACCATACGGAACACGATGTGGATATCATCATTACTGAGCAGGGTATTGCTGACCTTCGTGGCAAAGCACCGCGTGAGCGTGCAATCGAAATCATCAATAACTGCGCACATCCGGACTATCGTCCGATTCTTCTGGATTACTTCGAAAGAGCAACCGAAGCAACCCATCATGCGAACACGCCGCACATTCTGGAAGAGGCCCTGTCCTTCCATGAACGCTTCGTGGCTACGGGCAGCATGAAAAAATAAGGTAGACTATATAAATATAAAATAAAAAATAGAACTGTATGAATTGAATAGGAGGCATATCCTCATGAGCACGGAAAAAATCCAGGCTGAGCTTGCAAAATACGAAGCCAGCGTAGAAAAAGCAGTAGCACGTTTCCCGGAACGTCCGCACCTTCCCGAGCAGCGCCTTTATACGCCGCTTGATATCAAGGGCGATGATTATGCTGATGAAATCAGTTTCCCGGGTGTTTATCCCTTCACCCGTGGTGTACAGCCCACTATGTACCGTGGCCGTTTCTGGACCATGCGTATGTATGCCGGCTTCTCCACGGCTGAAGAATCCAACAAGCGTTATCGCATGTTGATTGAAAACGGTGCTACGGGGCTTTCCTGCGCCTTCGACCTGCCGACTCAGATTGGTTACGATTCCACTGACCCGATTTCCGAAGGTGAAGTTGGTAAGGTTGGTGTTGCTATCGACTCTTTGGCTGATATGGAAACGCTCTTTGACCAGATTGACCTGGGCAAGGTTTCCACGTCCATGACCATCAATGCCCCGGCATCTGTACTTCTCGCTATGTACATTGCCGTGGCTGAAAAGCAGGGCGTTCCTGCTGACCAGCTCCGTGGTACGATTCAGAACGATATTCTGAAGGAATACGCAGCCCGCGGCACGTATATCTTCCCTCCGCGTCCGTCCATGCGTCTTATCACGAATATCTTTGAATACTGCTCCAAGAATGTACCGAAATGGAACACCATTTCCATCTCCGGTTACCATATCCGTGAGGCAGGTTCCACGGCGGCTCAGGAAATCGCTTTCACGATTGCTGATGGTATCGCTTACTGCGAGGCTGCTATTAAGGCAGGCCTGAAGATTGATGACTTCGCCGGCCGTCTGTCCTTCTTCTGGAATGCGCATAACAACGTACTTGAAGAAGTGGCGAAATTCCGTGCATCCCGCCGTATCTGGGCCAAGGTTATGAAGGAACGTTTCCATGCAGAAAAGGATAAGTCCATGATGCTGCGTTTCCATACTCAGACCGCTGGTTCCATGCTGACGGCTCAGCAGCCCAACAACAACATCGTCCGTGTTGCTTTGCAGACGGCCGCAGCTGTTATGGGCGGCACGCAGTCCCTGCATACCAATTCCCGCGATGAAGCACTGGCTCTGCCGACGCAGGAATCCGTTACGATTGCCCTGCGTACGCAGCAGATTGTTGCTTACGAAAGCGGCTTGGCTGATGTCATCGACCCGCTGGCTGGTTCCTACTATGTAGAGGCCATGACGGACAAGATTGAGGCCGAAGCTTGGGATTACATCAAGAAGATTGATGATATGGGCGGTGCCGTAGCTGCTATCGAAAAAGGCTATATCCAGAAAGAAATTCAGGATTCCGCTTATAAATGGCAGATGGATGTTGAATCCGGTGCCCGCACCATCGTTGGTGTCAACAAGTTCCAGATGGAAAATGAAGAACCTCCAAAAGACCTGCTGAAGGTTGACGAAGCTGTTGGCGAACGCCAGAAGGCTAAAGTCAATGCCATGAAGGAAAAACGCGACAACGAGGCTGTTAAAGCTGCTCTGGCTGACCTCAAGAAAGCCTGCCAGGACGAAAACGAAAACCTTATGCCGCATATCCTTAATGCCGTTAAGACCTACGCAACGCTCGGTGAAATCTGCAACGTTATGCGTGAAGTTTTCGGTGAATACGAGGCACATGTAAGCCTGTAATCAACAGCGTAGTTTTAGCTTGGAGGAATACAAAATGGAAAAGAAAATCAGAGTTCTTGTTGCCAAACCGGGCCTTGATGGTCATGATCGTGGTGCGAAAGTAGTTGCCCGCGCTCTGCGCGATGCTGGTTTTGAAGTTATCTATACGGGCCTGCGCCAGACTCCGGAACAGATTGCCGAAGCTGCCCTGCAGGAAGACGTTAATGTTGTTGCTATGAGTATCCTTTCCGGTGCTCACGGCCATCTCTTCCCGAAAGTGGTTGACCTGGTTCGCGGCAACGGCATGACTGATACCCTGATTATCGGCGGCGGCGTTATCCCCGATGGCGACATTCCGGCACTCAAAGAGGCTGGTATTGCTGAGGTATTCACGCCGGGCACGCCGACCAGCGATGTGGTCAACTTCATCAAAGAAAATGTAAAGCTCTAATAAATTAAGCAAGTATCTAGTGTTAGGAGGGGGAAGCTGCATAAGAGGGGCTTTCCTTCCTGACACTATTTTCTTGCAAAACTACCGAAAGGTGGTGACAGCATGGATATAGCAAAAGAGTTACTCAAGGGTAATCGTCTGGCCTTATCCAAGGCGATTACAGCCATTGAAAATGAATATCCCGAGGCCACGGAGATTATGAAGGAAATCTATCCGCATACCGGCCATGCTTATGTTTTAGGTATTACCGGGCCGCCGGGCGCTGGCAAGAGCACGCTTACGGATAAGATTACCCGCGCTTATCGCGCACAGGGCAAGACTGTCGGCATTGTAGCTGTTGACCCGACCAGCCCGTTTACCGGTGGTGCTATTCTGGGCGACCGTATCCGTATGAATGAACTGACACTTGATGATGGAGTTTTTATCCGCAGTATGGGCACCCGTGGCAGTTTAGGGGGACTTTCCCACAAGACTGCCGACGCTGTAAAAGCGATGGATGCCTTTGGAAAGGACATCATTATTGTCGAAACTGTCGGTGTAGGCCAGTCGGAGGTAGATATCGTTAAAGCCGCCGATACTACGATGGTCGTGCTGATTCCCGGTATGGGTGATGATATTCAGGCTATCAAAGCTGGTATTTTGGAAATCGGTGATTTGTACTGCATCAATAAGTCTGACCTTGACGGGGCAGACAAGCTGGTGCGGGAAATCAACATGATGCTGGATTTGGACAGCTTTATGACGGACTGGCGGCCGCCGATTACCAAGGTGATTGCCAGCCAGAATGAGGGTATTGAGGACTTAATCGGCACAGTCGAAAAGCACAGGGCGTATATCGAAGGCAATGGGGAATTGACCCGCCGCCGCACGAAACGCACCCGTGATGAAATGCTCGATATCTTAAACAGCGGTATTAACAATTTTGTCAAAGGACAGATTGTGGATAGCGGCCGTTTGGATGAATACGTCGAAAAAATCCGTGCCCATGATACAGACCCTTATACTGTAGTAGGCGGTCTGATGGATGAGATGTTAAAAAAATAATTTACATATTTTTAGGAGGTTGTGCATTATGTTTAAGGTATTAGGTGTAGACCATATTGGTATTGCTGTAGGTGACCTGAAAGAAGTAGGCTACTTCTGGGGCGATATGCTGGGCCTGCCGAACAATGGTGAAGAAACGGTTGAAGAACAGAAAGTAACCACGGGGTTCTTCCCGACGCCGAACGGCAGTGAAATTGAACTCTTAGCAGCTACGGCTGATGATTCCCCGATTGCCAAGTTCATCGAAAAGAACGGCGGCCGCGGCGGCATTCAGCACATCGCCCTGCGTGTGGATAACCTCGAAGCAGCACTGGCTGACCTCAAGGAAAAAGGCGTTCGTCTGATTGATGAAAAGCCCCGTAAAGGTGCCGGCGGCGCCAAGATTGCCTTCGTTCACCCGAAAGCCTCCCATGGTGTTCTGCTTGAACTTTGCCAGCGCGACTAATTGCAGCATTTACCATAATTATTTATCACTAGGTAATAAAAACTTGCAATTTCCCGGCAAATAGTGCAAAATATATAGCGTAGAACACAAAAGCTAATTATATGAGGAGGTCTATAATGGCTACTGTTCAGGAAAAAATTGATTTAATGCATGCCAAAAAGGAACATATCATGCAGGGCGGCGGCGAGGCCCGCATTGAAAAACAGCATGCGAAAGGCAAACAGACAGCCCGTGAACGTATCGCCAAATTGTTCGATGAAGGTACTTTCGTTGAGCTGGATATGTTTATGAAACATCGCTGCACCAACTTCGGTCAGGAAAAGAAAGACCTGCCCGGCGAAGGTGTCGTGACCGGTTACGGTACGGTTGATGGC
>NZ_CAJODG010000012.1 GCF_905233635.1 Selenomonas sp. AE3005
ATGATTATTTGCATTGTTTAGTTTTCAAAGAACAATCTGTTTATCGCCTGTCGTTTCAAGCGACTCACTTATCTTATCGCATTCAGCTTAGCTTGTCAATATCTTTTTTAGAAAATTTTCAAAGCTTTGCGGCATCTTACAACTGCTTGCCATTCAAGGCTGTGTCAGCTGTTTGTCTGCCGTGTATGTCAGCGACTTGTATTATGTTACACGCTTTATCCTTAACTGTCAACACCTTTTTTATTTTTTTCTTTTATGTGAACATCACTCCTAGTTTAAGCCTCACTTACAAGTTTTTCTGTTGCTTTTATATACGTTCTAAAACACAATCCATTACAGCAAAAAAGGTGGGAATTTCCCACCTTCTCGATTATATGGCCAGCAGCTGCCAGCTGCCCTCTGTTGTCATTTTTAACTCCTGATTATGCTGCGCATACAACGTTGAACGATGCCCTACACTGACGATACTCATATCCGGCAATTCACGAGCCAGCATTTCATAGAGTTCTGCCTCCCGTGGTTCATCGAGCGCTGAGGTGGCCTCATCCAAAAACAGCCAGTCAGGTTTTACCAACAGCACCCGGGCAAAGGCCAGACGTTGCTGTTCACCCAATGACAGGATTCTGCTCCAGTCGTCAACTTCGTCCAAACGGCTGGCAAATTCTGCCAGTCCCACCTTTTGCAGAACAGAATGCAGTGCCGTATCATTCCCTCCCGCCGTCAGCGGATAATACAAGGCACGACGCAGACTGCCCAGCGGCAGATACGGACGCTGTGGCAGGAACAGCATGCGGCTCCCCTGTCCTACAGCCATCTGCCCCTGACCATACGGCCAGATACCGGCCAAAGTGCGCAGCAGGGTACTCTTGCCACAGCCGGAAACACCAGTAACCAGCAATTTAGTTCCCTTGGGCATATTCACATTACAGTTTTCCAGCAATGTACGCCCGTCCGGCAATGCCACCTGCAGATTTGTCAACTCCAGGCCCCCAGCCGGAGCGGTTGTCCCGCTGATACCATTTTCCACATGTTCGGCATCTTCCATGTGTTGGTTGAACGACGCCAGTCGTTTGACCACAGCCGCCAACTGAGCGATGGTATCGTAAGACTCGACAAAGTAAGACAGCGCATCCTGCACCCTGCCAAAAGCCGACACTGTCTGCATAAGGCCGCCCAAAGCCATGGCTCCGGCAAAATACTGCGGCGCTGCGAGAATAAGCGGCACCACTACTGCCAGCTGGGCATAGCCATTAACATAGAAATTCAGAATTTTCGTCTGCCTCATCAGCTGCCAAAAGTTGCTGATAACCTTGGCAAAGCGTTCATGAAAACCTTTGTTTTCCACATTTTCGCCGCCGTAAAAGGCAATGCTTTCACTGTTTTCGCGGACACGCATCATATTGAAACGAAAATCTGCCTCAAAGCGCTGTTGTTCAAAGTTCAGACTGATAAGTTTACGGCCGGCAATATGTGCCCCCACCGTACCGAGCCCAGCATAAATCAAGGAGAACCAGAACATATAGCCATAGATTACCAGTTCCTTGCCGCCCAGGTGCATGGTATAGGCCCCTGACAGATTCCATAGCACCACGCCAAAAGCTGCCAGGGTGGTCATCTGCTTTAACAGGCCGATTAAAAGCTGCAAGGTCAGATTGACAAACTGATTTATATCTTCACTGATTCGCTGGTCAGGGTTATCGGTGTCACTGCCCTGCACCTGCATGCGATAATAAACCTGCCGTTTAAGCCAGCGCGCCAGATACGCGTCAGTCATCCAGGTACGCCATTTTATTTGCACCATCTGCCGCAGGTACACAGCATAAACCGCCACCACTATGTGCAGCATGGCCAGCAGGGTAAATTCCCCCAGCAGCGGCCAAAACTCCGCCACCAGATATTCCTGCAGGGCGTTGTAAAATTCTTTATACCAGCTGTTTATCAACACCAACAGGTACACATCAAAAAAATTCAAGCCAATAACAAAGGCCAGCAGTCCACGGGCGCGCCATTTATATTCAGAGTTCCAATAGCCGCCGAAAAGCCGGCCAAACACTTTGGCCACTTGGATAAAACCCACAATAATCACACCTTAATAAGAGATTGTGACAAAAGTCAACGAATAATCACAGTATAGACCTTTACTATCATTCCTGCAATAAATATTTAACGGCCGGCAGCCGGCTGGCACGCCTATAACGAGGCAAGAAAATGTCCCCCACCTCAGCAGGTGGGGGCACGAATACCAAAACAGGCGGCGAGCATATCTCCCACCTCGTTGAAACGCCAAGGGCAAAACTGGAACAACGGCGTTATAAAAAATCCCGGCAAGATATCATCATATCTTACCGGGAATAAATTATCTATTTTTTATCTTATTCGTCCAATGACGACACCTTGGCCATCACTACAGACATGACCACGCACAATAAGGCGAAAGCCGTCCCCAGGCCAATCCAGCCATTGCCGGTAAAACCATCTACCACATAGCCGACAAGCGAGCAGGCTGCCACAGTCGTAACGTAGGGCAGCTGGGTGCTAACATGATCCAAATGGTCACACTGTGCACCAGCCGAAGCCAATATCGTGGTATCGGAAATCGGTGACGCATGGTCGCCGCCTACAGCACCGGAAAGAATCGCCGCCACACAGATGGTCAGCATCTGCGGGTCATTGCCCACTACAGCGACCGCAATGGGAATCAAAATACCGAAAGTTCCCCAGCTCGTGCCGGTCGCAAAGGCCAGCCCGATAGCCACGAGGAAGAAAATCGGCGGCAAAAGCATAATCAAAGTCGCATTCGCACTGACAATACCGCCGACAAAACCGCCGAGATTCAGGTACTTGTCACTGCAAATTCCGGACAGCGTCCAGGCCAGGCACAGGATAAAGATAGCCGGCGTCATAGCCTTAAAGCCCCAGCCGAAACTGTCACAAAAAGCATTGAAGGAAATGACTTTGCGCGGCAGATATAACAATCCCGTAAATACAAAGGCAATAAAGGAACCCAGAACCAGTGACTTGGAGGAATCGCAATCAGCAAAAGCATCAGCAATACTCTTGCCCTCGTGAATACCACCGGTATAGAGCATACCATACACGCAGGCTGCAATCAGCACCAAAAGCGGCAGCAGCAGGTCAATAATCTTGCCATTACCCTGCTGATCCTTATGAACCTCGCCATTACCCTGATACTCCTTAGGGATTTCGAAATTCTCATTGCTGCGTTTCACATCGTGGGCCATCGTCCCGAAGTCCTTGCCCGTCCAAATGATAAAGAACAGGAACACCAGCGTCAGCCAGGCGTAAAGGTTAAACGGAATGGTCTGAATAAACAGCGAAAAACCGTCAATTTCCGAGCCTTCCGGCAGGGACGAACCCACAGCCGCCGCCCAGCTCGATACCGGGGCAATTATGCAGACGGGCGCCGCCATGGCATCGATAATATAAGCCAGTTTCGCCCGGGAAATCTTAAACTTATCCGTTACCGGACGCATAACCGTACCTACGGTCAGACAGTTGAAGTAATCGTCAATAAAAATGACCAGCCCCAACAGTGCCGTAATAAGGGACGCCTGACGCCGTCCTTTGATAGTACGGGCTGCCCATTCGCCATAGGCACTGGTAGCACCACTGCGCGTAATCGCCGCCACCAGAATACCCAGAATGACCAGGAAAACCAAAATGTTAACATTACTGCCCACCTTGTCCGCCATTACCTGAAACATGGTCAGCGTGGACTGCAGGAAATTTCCTCCCGTAAAGAGCATGGCACCGGAAAAGATACCAATGATGAGGGACATATAAACTTCCTTCGTCCACAAAGCCAGTACGATAGTGATAACTGGCGGCAGGATAGACCAAATAGATTCAGCCATAACCTACCTGCTTTCTGCTATTGTTAGCGAATATTTTTCATATAATACACGAACCATATTGTATAACATTTTTTGCATAGTAGCAAGGGTAGTTAAGCATTTTTTGCAAGTTTTTAAGGCAGCAATATTCTCCTTCGTCAGTGACTATGTTCAGCACAATACCAACGTATTTCCTCCAGCCGCCGGTACAATCGTTTGCTAGGACAGGCCGTGTCATTAAGGTCCCTATGCCCCACAATCGTCCCCTTCTGGAAGGGGTCCAGCTTATACTTTTGGCACAACCAGCGGCATAGTTCCTTAACTGCGTCCATCTGCGCTGCCGTAGGTTTACCAATATCGAAATTTCCTGCCAGGCAGATGCCCAGAGAATTTTTATTGTGCCCATAGGCATGCGCCCCTACCATGTCCGGGCGCCGTCCCTGTTCAATCATGCCGTTCTTGCGGATAAGGTAGTGATAGCCCACACCAGCCCACTTGAATGTTTCCTGATGGAACTTATGTATCGCCTGCACAGTGGAATCCTTATCCTCGTTGGGAAAGCCCGTATGATGAATTACCAGCATTTCCGTCGCCGGCCGCACCTCATACTCCGTGAATTGCAAAAAACGCTTGTAAATCATCGGTTCATAATAAGCCGCCTCCGCAGGCAGTATTTCCCCCTGTCCCAGCAGTGCCCCCAACATGCTGCAGACACTCCACCGCAAAAAATCACGCCGTTTCATTGTCTTTTCTCCTGCACAGGTCTTAGTCCAGGTCCTTAGCCTTGCCTTTGTATTCCGGCGGCCGTTTTTCCAGGAAGGAGTTAATGCCCTCCCGGTAATCATCCCCGCAATACACGATATTGCGATAAGCGTTAATGCGTTCAAAGCTCTCGGCACTGATAACCGTCGAGGCTCTGGACAGAATGCGGAACTGCCGCTTGATGGCACTGATGGACAGAATGCTGTTGCGGCGCAGGGGAGCCAGGAACTGCTCTTCCAGCATTATTCGCAATTCCTCACCATTGTCGGCCACCCGATTTATAAGCCCCACGTTCAGAGCATCCTCTGCCGTTATCGGCGTGGCCAGGAAAAACATCTCCCGGGCTTTGTTAATGCCCAGCTGATTGACAAAGTGCATAATCCCCGACGCATTATAAGGAATGCCGATTTTCGCCGGTGTAATAGCAAATGTAGCATCTCTGGAACTGACAATCATATCACAGGACAGGCACAAGTCACAAGCCCCACCCCATACGGTGCCGTCCACGCAGGCAATGACGGGAATGGGTATCTCCTGCACCTCACGCAGCAGTTTTTCCATCGGCACATAAAAGGCCAGCGGGTCACTGCCGTCCTGGGGCAGCTCGCGAATATCATGCCCGGCACTCCACACATGCCGGTTCACCTCCGCCTCCAGCACAATGCCCACGCATTCCTTTTCATAACTATGCTTAATATCTGCCATCAGCTCATTACACATATCTTCGCTTAAACAGTTAAAATGCTTGCCATTATTCATTTTTATATAGGCAATACGGTCCTTAATCATGTTCTCTACTAACATAGTTCATCCCCCCATCTTCTCACACTAAGATAATGTTAGTATTCTCCATAACCCTGACCGCCGCCTTCTTAAAAAGTTAATTTTTTGCAAAAAACAGGGGCAGCTATCACCACCGGTGTCTGACATCAGGCTGTCTGTGTCAACGTGATAATAGCTGCCCCTGGGCAATATCAATATGCAATTACTGTGGCATAGCCGTGAAAGCATCGGCCAATTGGGCAAACTCCGCCAACGATAAGGTTTCACCGCGGCGCGTGGGGTCAATGCCAGCCTGTTCCATAGCGTCGCGCACCTGCTCTTTGGGCAGGCCGCCGCCCTTCAAGGCATTGGCCAGAGTCTTACGGCGCTGGCCGAAAGCCGCCTTGACCACACGGAAGAACATCTTTTCACTCTGTACCGTCACCGCCGGCGTTTCCCTGACCTTGCAGGCGATAACCACACTGTCCACTTCCGGTGCCGGAATGAAGGAACGCGGCGGTACATCCAGCACGATTTCCGGCTCGGTATAATACTGCACAGCCACAGACAAAGCGCCGTAATCCTTGCCGCCGGGCCGGGCCACCATGCGCAGGGCCACTTCCTTCTGCACCATGGTGACCATGTGCGTAATGGGCAGGTGACGCTCCAATAGCGCCATCAATATGGGCGTAGTGATGTAATAAGGCAGATTGGCCGCGACCTTAAAGGGCGCGCCTCCCATGATTTCCGGGATATTGACTTTAAGAATATCACCGGGCACAATGCGCACATTGTCGTATCCTTTAAGCGTTTCTGCCAGCACGGCCGGCAGTTTTTTATCAAGCTCCACGGCCGTCACATCAGCCCCGGCCTCAGCTAGGCCCTGCGTAAGTGTGCCGATTCCCGGGCCGATTTCCAATACCCGGTCCCCGGGCTCAATCCGGGCTGCGTCCACAATGCCCTGCACAATGCCGGCATCAATCAGGAAGTTCTGCCCCAGTTTTTTGCTCATGCGCAGGCCAAAGGCCTTTAATATATGGGTAGTGACCTCCCGGCTGGCAATCTTAGGCTGGGTGGCTTTCTCACTCATGCTTGTTCCTCCTCGTCTAAGGCCGCCACAGCAGCCGCAAATTCTTCACGGGTTACACCGTAATGATTCAGGCGTTTTAAAAATGTCTTGGCATTGGCAAAGCCCAGACCTAGCTTAGCCCCCAGCTTGGCCCGGCGCTGTACAGCCGCCGGTGCCCCGGACAGGTCATTTACAATTAAATCCGTACTACTGAAATTATTGGTGGGTTCCCAGTCCATCGTACGCACTTTGGCCAGTGCCTTGCGAATAGCCTCCGGCTTGGCCTGTTCAATACCGATATCGTCGTTGTCCGTGGCGTCCTCCACGGGAACAAAGGCGTGCTTGGCCTCAGGGAACCGCTTGGTCAAATAGCTGCGAATCCGCTCCCCGGCCGAATCCGGGTCTGTCATAATGATAATACCCCGTTTTTTATAGGCCTGTTCGATATTTTTCAGCGCCTGCTTTTTTAAGTTAAAACCTTCGGTGATAATGCAGTCCGCCTCCACGGCTTTATCGATGGCCACCACGTCCATCTTGCCTTCCACCACCAAAACTTCTTTTATCATGATTACTCCTTACTTCTTCAATAGCGCCGCCACCAGCTGATATACATCAGCGTGGATAGCGTCTATGCGGCGCGGGCTTTCCCCGTCATTGCACACAACTTTATCCCATTTATATTTCGCCGCCAGTTCCAGATAGGCCGCATGGCAGCGGTGCAGGTATGCAGTATCGCGTTCATGGATATCTTTTTGTACAGCTTTTTCTGCTGCCCGGGCCGCGATTAACTTATCCGCCACCTCCGGGGCCATATCCAGAAAAATCACCTTATCCGGTACCGGCAGGCCCATTTTGCCAAACTCAAAATCCCAGAGCCAGTCCAAAAAAGCCTCGCGCTCAGCCTTAGCGGTGAGCTTTACCGCCTGATGGACCATATTGCTGGTGGTGTAGCGGTCAGCCAGAATGATATCTCCGGCCTCATAATAATCACGCCACTTCCGCTGATAGGAGGCAAATCTGTCCACCGCAAAGAAAGTCGATGCTGCGTAAGCATTTACATCAGCGGCCTTTTCCCCAAAAGCACCGCCCAGATACATGCGCACCAGTGCCGAGGAATCATCGTCATAATCAGGAAATTCTATACGATGCACCCGATAACCGTCCTGCTGCAAATGTTCATACAGGGCCTTGGTCTGCGTGGCCTTGCCGGAACCGTCGCCGGCCTCTATGATGATTAACTTGCCTTTCATCTGTCATCCCTCACAACTTTTATGGTCTGTAATGTGCTGTCCGCCGGCCCCACTACTTTAAGTCCGAGCTGCTGCATAGTCCTGATGTAGTCAAGCGCCGCCTTATCAATGACATCTCCCGGCGCGAGCAGGGGCACGCCCGGCGGATAAAACATAATTTGCTCCGCGGCAATACGCCCCTCAGCCTGAGTAAAGGGAATAATCTCACCTGGCGCAAAGAAAGCCTCCCGGGGGCTCATTCCCAATTGTGGTACAGGCGGCACCCTGACCGGCAGTGTCAGCTTGGGCCGCCCTTTAAATCTTCCTGCCAGACCAGTCAGCGCCTGCAGCAAAATCTCTGTCTGTTCTGCTGTATCCGCATAGGAAATTATAAAGAGCAGATTATAGGCATCGGAAAGCTCACACTGAATTTTATACTCATGCCGCAGAATACTTTCTGCCTGTACACCGGTAATCCCCAGCTGGCGCAGGTTTACCGTCACCTTGGTTATGTCCAGGGATTCCCCGTCCGGCAGGTAATCAGCCCCAAAGGCCCACAGCCCCGGAATTTTATTTATCTCCCGGCGCAGCTCTGCCGCCAGTTTTACCGCCCGTCCCACCAATTCAGGGCCGGACTCCGCCATCTGCAGCCGGGCAATATCCAGCGATGCCAACAGCAGCTGATTGGGGCTGGTGGATTGCAGCAGGCTGGCTGCCTCGCGCACGCGCTGCACATCGACTCTGTCTTTGCGTACCAGCAGCATGGAGGTCTGCGTCATTGAACCAAGAATTTTGTGGGTGCTTTGTGCCGCCATATCAGCGCCGGCAGCCAAAGCCTGTGCCGGCAGCGCCGTGCTGAAATGCAAATGCGCCCCATGCGCCTCGTCCACGAGCAGCAGCATGTTCCTGCTATGAACCAGGTCGGCTGCGGCCTGCAGATCCATGGCCACCCCATAATAAGTAGGATATACCAGCAGCAATGCCCGGGCCTCGGGATTAGCGTCCACAGCCGCGGCAATATCAGCATAGCGCAGGCCCATGGGAATTCCCAGCTCTTCATCAATACGCGGCTGGATAAAGACCGGCGTTGCCCCGGTAAGTATCAGTCCGCCAATCAGCGAACGATGGGCATTACGGGGGACAAGCACCTTGTCCCCGGGCTGCAAAGTCCCCATCAGCATGGCATGAATGGCCCCGCTGGTACCATTTATCATGAAATAAGCGGCATCTGCTCCATAGAGCTCTGCCGCAAGGTCTTGTGCATCTTTTATACACATTGTGGGCTCATGCAGGTCGTCCAGTTCCTCCATCAAAGATACTTCTTCGCGCAGCCCCTGCGGCGTTATAAGTTCCTGCAGCAGCTTATGCGCGCCGAGTCCCTGCTTGTGCCCCGGTGTATGAAAGGCGCGAGCGCCGTCACTGGCATAGGCCTTCATGGCCTCCGCTATCGGCGCTCGCAATTGCTTATCTTCTGTCATATATTACTGCCCTTTTTTCTTGTCCGGCGCCGGCTTAATCACCTTTACGTCCTTGGTATCCACTATCGGAAGTTTATTGGGAATACGCAAATGCACACGGGTGCCTTCCCCGGGTGCCGACGTAATATTGAGCTCCGCGCCGATGATTTTCGCCCGTTCGCGCATGCCCAGCAGGCCGAACCGTATTTCTTCTGCCGGCTCATCACCATCAGACTCAACCAGCCGCGCCTCTTTTTTCTCCCGTTCTTCCGGGTTAAAGCCCTTGCCATGGTCCTCAACGAGCACCGACAAAGCATTTGGTGAAAATAGCAGGCGTACCCTGACCTTATCTGTTTCCGCATGATTGACCACATTGTTCAGAGATTCCTGTACAATGCGGAAAATGGCTATCTCGACGTGCTTAGGCAAATCATAAACCTTGCCGTCAACGGAAAAATCAATCGCCAGCATGCCACGTGACGCAATGCGGCCAATAAGCTGATTGAGCGCCGCCGTCAGTCCCAGGTCATCCAAAGCCATGGGACGCATATCGAAAATAACCTGCCGTACACTGCCCAGACAGTCACGCATTTGCTGGCGCAGTTCCTGCAGCGTCCGTTTGGCCTCGTCCGGGTCATAGTCCACCAATTTTTCCGCAATCGAGGTCTGGAAAATCAAATTGGCCAAATCCTGAGCCGGGCCATCATGCATTTCCCGGGAAATACGATAACGCTCCTCTTCCTGGGCCTTGATGATACGGGCGCCGACAAACTTTTCCTTCTGTACCGCCTCTATCTTCCAGATAACACCGTTTACCTGCGTACTGAGATACGACAATACCGAACCCACTGCCAGGGCCAGATGCTCGGCCTGGGCCAGCATGGTCTGCAGGTTCCGCAGGCGCAGTTCCAACTTGTCACGCTGTGAACGCAGGTTTGCCTCTTTTTCCCGTTCTACACCCAAAGATACCTGAACGTTTTTTACCGCCTCATAGGACTCGCGCACCTTTTCCTCGGAGTAATCCTGAAAATTGCTGCTGACCTTGACGAGCCGCTGTTTTTCCTGCTGCTCCTGCTTGGTCAGCTCGTCCACCCGTTCGATGGTAATGTTAACCTGCTTTTTTAAATCTTCCAGCAGTTTGCGGCTGCTTTCCACTTCAGCGCGAGCAGTCTCGTAAATCTCAAAAATCTGCGTCTTATTGTCTTCAATTGTGCTAATCGTGTTATTTAATATATTCTTTAGTGACTGTCCCGGAATTCCGTCAAACTCTGCCGGTACTTCCTGACTACCGCGCCGGTCTGCCATAATTGCCTCCTATACCGCTAAGCCCAACCCAATCACTTACGGCGCTTGCTGATAAGGCGAATTACCCCCAAGCCCAGAAGTGCACCTGCCAGAATGTACAAATCATTCCAACGGAACAAGGAATCAATGCCATTGTCCTGCAGCTTGCTGTAAATTGCTAAGACCACCAACAACACTACAAGTACATTGGTGATGAGTTTGCCATGAGTCTTGATAAAATCTATCTTCTCCACCCTCAATTCCATTTATATTGCTTTATAACTCGGAACAAGATGTCTCCCACCTCTATAGGTGGCGAGTTACTTGTTTATTAACAGGCGGTGAGCAAATATCTCCCGCCTCGTTGAAACGCCAAGAGGAAGTTTTGCCTGCGGCAAAACTGGAACAACGGCGTTATAAACTATCTGATATAAATTTAACTAAAAAACAGGGATAAGTCAAGAGTACATTACCTGTCAAAGAACGCTTCTGCCCTTGCTTTTATTGGTAAATACCTTTAAAATATAAGGGTGTATTTATATTAACCATATCGAAAGGTGATACGACAATGAGCATTTTTTCCCGTTTTCTGCCCAAACGCAAACCGGTAGAAATTAAAAACAATATGCCTAAAGAAAAGGAAAACATCAAAAAGACCTTTGGTGTATACTGCCACAGCCATCATGACACCAAAGGCGATAAACTCTGCCCCAAATGTACGGCCCTGCTGGCCACGGTCATGACCAAGATGAACCGCTGCCCCTACGGCATCACCAAGCCCATCTGCGACCGCTGCGACCGCACCGCTATCTGCTTTGGTGCCAAACAGGCGCAGGAATTCATCGCCATCATGAACGGCAGCCAAAAGCGCATGTTCCTGTCCCATCCCATGATGGCCATCAAGCACAAACTGGCAAGCATGGGTGTTGATTATGCCAAGTATCAGCAAGCCAAAAAAATTGACGACAAAGTAAAGGCCAAAGAGGCCGCTGCCAAAAAGCGTGCCAAAGAACGCAAGGACAACAAATAATTAACATGGCACTTTACCGTGACAAGAGCCTGCCGGCTGACATTTGACATGTCAAATATGACAAAAGCCCTGGGTACTGATGGTCATATCATCAGCACCCAGGGTTTCTTAATATATACTGTTATTTCACCCGTCGCAAATGCGGCTTTGCCTCAACATGCTCTGCCGGCTGCTTTTGCGCCAGTTTACGCTTTTCCTCAGCCAGCAGGCCCTTGTCACAAATATTTAAGAGCATCCCCATGGCTATCATCGACACCAGCAGGGAGGAACCGCCATAACTGATAAACGGCAGCGGTACACCAACCACGGGCAGCAGGCCGCCAACCATCATGATATTAGCCACAGCCTGACCGGCAATGAGTATCATAATCCCCGTAGCCAGCATCTGTCCGTATTCATCGGGGGCCCGATTAGCCACACGGACACAGAACAGCACGAGCATGGCCAGTAAAATGCAGACCATAATGGCGCCCATATAGCCATGTTCCTGACAGAAGATAGCAAAGGCGAAGTCGGTATGTGCCTCCGGCAGGTATTCATACTTACTGACACCTTCGCCCAGG
Source organism: Selenomonas sp. AE3005 (assembly GCF_905233635.1). Taxonomy (GTDB): domain Bacteria; phylum Bacillota; class Negativicutes; order Selenomonadales; family Selenomonadaceae; genus Selenomonas_A. Next base: position 12,011 of record NZ_CAJODG010000012.1, read on the forward strand.
CCCATGCCCCAAAAGCCGCCGGAACCGATGGTGGACAGTGACTGCACCATCTGGTAGCCCATGCCCTGCGCGTCGCCCCAGGGGTCATACCACACCTTCAAGCGGGCCAGGCGGTAAGGCTGCATGAATATCATGACCGCCGCCAGCGCCAGCACACCACCGCCCAAAGCGAATACATACGACAGGGACATACCGGCCACCACCGCCATTATCAGCGGTACACCTAAGACGATAACCGCCGTTCCCATATCAGGTTCCAGCTCTATCAGGGCAAACATTGCCGCAATAATTAAATAATGCGGATTTAGCACATTTTTTAAGGAATTGGCCGTTCCCCGTTTTATCCTTGATGACAAAACTGAGGCCGCTATCATCAAGCCCACCAGCTTGGCCAGTTCAGCCGGCTGCGCACCAAAGAGCCAGCGCCTAGCGCCATTTACTTCTGTACCAACCACCAGCACCGCTGCCAGGGACAGGAACGTCACCAGAATAACGGAGACCATCAGCGGCCCGCGCAGTGACCGCCAGCGGCGATAGCTGATTTTGCGAAAAATGACAAAGAGCACCAGCCCCAAAGCCATAACCATAACATGACGCCGGAGAAAGTGGTACGGATTTTCAAAATCCGTAGTAGCCAGGACGAAACTGGAGCTAAAAACATTGATGGTGCCCAGTACCAGCAGCACCACCATGATGACCATTATCGGTTCAGCATCGTTATTCCACAGCTTCTTCCGAATACGCATTACATTGCCTCCTTTAGGACGTGCTGTAAAAAGCTAAGCGTCCTAACCGCCCTCACTCAAAAATGACTTCACAGCGATTGATTTTCTCACCGAAACCGCTGAATTTACGTTCATACTCAGTCATAATATTGTCCGGCCGGTTTTCAGCATGCAAGTCAAAGGACACATCCTGCACTTTCAGCTGCGCCTCCGCAAACTGTTCCAGCGAGAAATCAAAGAGTGGACGATTATCCGTCTTGAAATGCAGCTGGCCAGGCTTTTTCAGCAGGCGGCGGTATTTTTCCAAAAAGCCCACATGCGTGAGGCGGCGTTTGGCGTGGCGTTTCTTCGGCCAGGGGTCACAGAAGTTTACATAGAAACGGTCCACTTCCCCCTCCGCAAAAATATTTTCAATCCCATTGATGTCAAAAACCAGCAGCCGCACGTTGCTGAGTCCCTTTTCTGCCACTTTCTTGGCCGCAGAGTAGAGCACGTCCTGCTGGGCCTCAATCCCGATATAGTTTATCCCGGGGTTGCGTTCCGCCAGCTGTGTGATAAAATCCCCCTTGCCAGTCCCGAGTTCTACATGCAGCGGTGCCTTACGGCCGAAGATTTCACTCCACTGGCCTTTTTTCTCCTCACCGATCTCCTGGTCTTTGCTGATAACAAAGGCATCAAATTCATGGATGGCCTCATCCACCCAGGGCTTTCTACGTAAACGCACAATCTTTCTCCTTACTTCTTTTCCAATCCATACTTCTTCAAATAACGGTAAAGTGTCACGCGGCTGACATTCAAGAGATTGGCCAGCCGGCTCACATTGCCGCCGGCTGCCTGCCAGGCCTTGACAAAGACGTCCTTGTCTTCCTTCCACTTGTTATCGGGCTTTACATCCCCCATCAGACTGATGTCATTGGGGTTGATAACGTCATCATTCGTGTTGAAGAACGCATACTCCAGCACGCTTTGCAGCTGTTTGATATTACCGGGCCAATCATACTCACGGAGCACCTTTTCCGTTTCCGGCAGGATTTTCTTCGGTGCCATTTGATGCTGTTCCGCCAATTCGCTGACAATATGCGCGGCCAGCTTGGGAATGTCCTCCCGACGGCTGCGCAGAGCCGGCACCCGAATTACACTCTTGGACAGAGCCTCATACAATTCACCATCAAACAAGCCGCGCTCCGTCAGGCGTTTCAAATCGCTGTCGCAGGCAGCGATAATGCGCACGTCAATATGGCGTTCCACCGTCTCGCCTACGCGGCAGGCTTTGCCGGTGGCCAGAGCCTTGGCCAGTGACTTGGCGATAGGCTTGGGCATTTTTTCAATTTCGTCAAGGAAAAGCGTACCACCGGAGGCCAGTTCCAAACGCCCCTGATGGCTGACTTCGGCGTTTAACACCACGCCGAACAGTTCCTGCTCCAAAAGCTCCTGCGTAGTATCGCCGCAGCGCAGGGTAATCAACGGACCGGCAGCCCGGTTGCTGGCCTGATGAATGCCATGAGCCATACGCTGCTTGCCTGTTCCGGCCTCGCCCTGAATGAGGACATGATGTTTGTTCTTGGCTACCCGGGCAGCCTTGCCGCGCACGCTGGCAAAAGTCGTCCCCTCGCCCACCATGGAGCCCAGACTGTACTTAGCCGTGTAACCGGCGGCATGTGCCACGAGTGTACGCAGGTCCTCAATCGGCATGGACACGACCACGACGCTCTGCACGGCCTGGTCCTCATCGCGCTCCAAAGGAACTACCGTGGTGATATCTTCATACGTCTTAGCCGGTGTAATCCAGGTAACTTCCTTATTAAAAGATGGAATCCCCCTAAAACCCTTGTAAATTGGCGTATGCTGGTAATTCATGATGACGTCATTAAGATTTGACGTACGATGGGTGCCGGGTTCACGTTTGGCCCCGATACCTTCCAAACGCGTGTGACCGAGCTTGTTGGCATAAGCCACCTCGCCGCCGGGCAGCACATGGTACACAGCAAAGGGCGTTGAATCGAGAATCGCCTCATCAGCCTTGATACGGATAGCGTCATTCAAGTGGCTCTCCAGCGCCGTCCGCATGGTAAAGAGCAGGGAAATAACCGCATCCTGCGGCATAGCAACCTGTTCCATGGATACCAGGGTGATGATGTAATGCAGTTCACCACCGACCATAACCGGCGCCGAGCAGGCGTCACCCAGCTGACATTCCTTAACCCACATTTCTGGGCCAAACATCCAAAACGGCGCCTTATGTTCCATCGCCACGCTGATAGATGATGTACCCACATGTTCAATGCCGACATTAGCACCTTCAATTTCCCCCGGCGTCATCTGATAGAACGGCAGGGAGTAACTTTTAAGCACCGTAGAATCCGCGTCAATCAGCAACAGACTAAGATTGTATTCCTGAAAGAATTCCTTAATGCCGTCACTCAGATGAGCCAAATAAGAAATTGCATCCTCATGCTTGGCCTGAAGTTCATGGAATTCTTCCCGGGACAGCAAATGCGCAATTTTCATCTTTTCCAGCCCCACGCCATAACGCTTGCTCTGCTGCCAGGAATCAGCTACCCAGGGATGCACATTAGGGTCCAGTACGCCTTCCTGGGCAAATTTTTCATAATAAGCCTCGAGTTTTGTCCGACTACGATGCTCTCTAATCATTTTTTATCCTCCTAAATCTATGTAATATCTATGCCATTTCTGCAGATTTTCACCCACATCTTTTAGTCATTTGTCATATATCGTAACTTACATTTTAACAAGCCTGCATACTTACTGCAACCGCTTTGATGAAAAAAGTTTACATTTTAATAAAAAAATCTCTAAAAAAGCGTAAACCTGACGTGACACACCTTCCTGCAAAATCCCCAATTCCAAAACTCCCCTGTCCAGCCATGATATAAAGTGCTATAATTTAAGAAACTATTATTTAGGAGGTTTTACCATGCGTTATTACCACAGCCTCATCGCAGCGGCAACAGCTGCTCTGTTTTTCCTCCCTCAGGCCGCCTTCGCCGCTCCGTCCCAGGTTTTACCGCCTGACCAGCGCACCCTGCCAGGCCGCCCGTCATTTCCGCAAAAACTTACGCAGGAAATAAATAAAAAAGCCATTCAGGCTGTGCATTTCCAATATGCCCCAGCCTATGATACCCCGTTGTCGGCAGTAGACGCCGCCCCGGAATTCATCACCATTCTCGGCCAGGCTGAGGCGACACAGGAACAGATGGTGGCCTTTATAAACCGCCGCAACCCCATGCCCAAACTGAACTGTTCCGTAAAAGATATTGTCCGCTACTACTATGAGGAGGCCTCCCTTGAAGGCGTCCGCCCCGACGTAGCCCTGTGTCAGGCCCTGAAGGAAACAGGTTTCTTTGCCTACGGCGGCGATGTATCGCCCCAACAGAATAATTTCTGTGGTCTGGGAGCCACGGGTAATCATGAGCCGGGCTACAGCTTTGACACGCCCCAGCTAGGCGTCCGGGCCCATATCCAGCACCTGCTGGTCTATACGCAATACGAACGCCCCAAGCAAAAACTGGTAGACCCCCGCTATGCGCATGTAGTGAACAACCGTCCTGACCTCCACGGCAAAGTGCACCATTGGACCAAACTAAACGGTGCCTGGGCTGTTCCCGGCAAAAACTATGGCCAGGAAATTCTCATGCTCTGGCGCGAGGCCCAGTCGCCAAACGGCTCGGACATTTCCCTGAATGCCGCTCAGCAAAAAATTACGGCCCATCCCGACAGTGCCAGCGCCTACAACTACCGGGGCATTGTCTACTACCATAGAGAAAATTATCCTGAGGCTCAAAAAGATTTTGCTACAGCTGTCAAATTGGATGCAGCCTGCGGCGAAGCACTCTACAACAGCGCTCTCACCGCCACCAGACTGAGACAGCCCAAAGCCGCCCGCCAGCTCTATGATAACCTGCTGGCCCGGCAGCCAAACTTCAATCAGTCTTACTACAACCGCGCCCTGCTTCAATATCAGTCCCGTGATTACGACGAGGCCATTGCCGGCTTACAGCAGCTGCTGAATATCGAAAGCCGGCAGGCTGACGCCCGCAACCTCATCGGCCTTTGTCATATTGCCCAAAAGAAATACACCGAGGCCTGGCAGGATTTTTCCGCAGCGGCAGCTATTAACTCTGCCAATATGAATGTTTTAGCCAACCAGTTTATCTTTACGGCCTGTCTGAAATAAACAATATTGGCTCAACCGGCCTGTTGCTTGTATAATTATAAGCAAGGCAATTCATTTTATATTAAAAGGAGACTTTATCATGGCTTTTATTGAACCCAATCCCCTGCAGGCTGCTAACAAGGCCGAAGGCAACGGCACCATCACCATCGTCAAACTTCTGACGCCGGCTGAGCTGGACGGCAAATGCGACATGTACGCCAAGGTCATCATTCCGCCCCTCTGCTCCATCGGCGTCCACGAACATCACGGCAATACGGAAACATATCATATCCTGTCCGGCACTGCCCTCTACAACGACAACGGCAAAGAAGTAACCATCGGCGCCGGTGCTACCACCTTCTGCCCCGACGGGGAAAAACACGGCATTGCCAACCCCTCCAAGACCGAAGATTTAGTGTTTATGGCTCTGATTATCAAGAAATAAATATCCGAATCATACAAAAACAGCGCCCCGTTAATGACACTCAGTATAGTCATTAACGGGGCGCTGTTTTTGTACTGCTGACTCTTATTACAAATTCTCCAAGAGTTTTATTTCATTTTTTAAAATATACGCCTCTTTATCAGGGCGCCGCCCGTGTACAAGATATTCAAAAGCCTTGTTTATAGCGGTATACCCCTGCCGGTAAGGATGTTGATATATCGTTGCTTTTATCAAACCTTTTTTCATCATTTCCACAGTTGTCGGCACTGTATCAAAACCAATAACCAGGGGACGTTTCTCTTCCGGCAGCTGCATGACTGCCCGGCATACTCCATACGCACCAGCAGCCAATATACTTATGGCATTTATCTCGGGATGTTCCCTGAGCAGCCGGCACATCACATCATACGCCAGTATATCATCATCTTCATGCTCGATTACATCTATCAGCTGAAAATCAGCCACTTGACACATCCGCTGTTGAAAGCCCTCCAGCCTTTGCCGATGGCCCAAAACGTTTTTACTGCCAACGACCAGAGCAATTCTGGCAGATGTCCCCAACAGGGCCTCCAGCAAAGCACAGGCCGTAGTACCGCCGCTATGATAGTCACTGCCCACATAGTAATGCTGGCCTGCTCCATCTATATCATTGTTGACTGTAATCACCAATATCCCTTTATTCAACATATGATTAAGCTGCCGGGCAATAAGTGTGTCATTTATAGGACAGATTACCAGAGCTTGTATTTCCGGCTCAATACGCTGCAAAATCCCCAATTGTTCCTGCACATCGTAACCCTTAACTGTATAGTATTTGATTTGCAGGCCATATATCTCATATTCACCAGCTGCCTCTTCCATACCTCTTATGACTTCATCAAAGAATTGATTTCCCTTTGCCGGTATCACTACACCAATAACCGGACACGTCTTTCTGGCAGCCAGTGCTTTGCCGGCAGGATTTGGCTGATAGCCCAATTGCCGGGCTACCTTGCGGATATTATCTGCGGTTTCCTTGCTAACCCGTCCCCGTCCATTCAGGGCTCTATCAACCGTTCCCCGGGATACACCGCAAATTTCCGCAATACTCTTCATTGTGACCACACCCAAACACCTCACAATCGATACATTCCTTACTAAAATATTAACAATAAAAGCCTTATTCGTCAAAATTAAGCTGCCTGACAATATCAGCCTCCTCTAAATGAGAAGGCTGATATAAAACTATGAAATTGTTACTTCAATTCCTTGTAGCTGAAATAGTCAAAATCCGCCGGCAATGCGGTTCCGCTAATATCAATGCAGTTAATTCCCACAAAAGCGCCTGTAAAAAATCCGCCGCCTCTCACATAGTCATCAGACAATTTCCAGCTGTCGAGGGTTACAGGAATTTCTACAAAACTCTGCCCGTCAAAAGAATAAGCATAATGGTACACCCGGCCGCGCACAATAACTTTAAAATGGACTGCTTTTACCTCCGGCGGTACAGGAATCTCCTTCCCTGCCAGGGGCATAGAAAAGCTGCCATTATCTGCTGTAACCAAATCAATAACCCGGCCTTTTTTCTCGTTCCAGGTGACATGGACGCTGCTCCAGTTTTCCGTATTGTAATAACAGGTAAGACCTGCCATCTGTTGGAAAGATTCCGGCTGGAATTCCACACTTGTCTGGGCATCGAAACTAAAAGCCTGCCACCGCCGTGCCACATGCGCCTGCGTGAATTTCGACTGCAGGGATTCGCGGCCGTACAGGCGCAGGAACCCTGGACGGGCAGTAAGGCTGCCCAAATGCTCACTGAAAGGGATACGCAGTGTCTGGAAGTTAATGTTTAAGGTTTCCTTATCGAAATCATCGCGTTCTTCGTAAGTCGGTGCCCATTCCTGCTGAGGAAGGTCAGGTGCTGCAACTTCCTGGGCTCCCTGCCGGCCGCCAACTACTACCGGCCAGCCGTCCTGCCACTCTATTTTTTGAATAGCGGTTTCTCTGCCCAACGGACAATAGGCGTGCTGCTCACGTTCGCGGCTGGGGAAACCGGCAGGAGCAGGCAGCGGTCTGCCCGTCAGGTGTGCTAAGTACCACTGGCCGTTTTGGGTTTCGACCAGTGAGGCATGGCCACATTTTTGCAGGGGATTATGAACATCTTGCCAAGCCGAAAGCAACGGATAGTCCGGCTGGACTTCATAAGGGCCATGAATATTACTGCTGCGAGCGATGGTCTCGGAATGCTGATACGTCGTGCCGCCTTCAGCGGTCATGAGGTAATACATATCGTTGATATAGTAAAGGTGGGGACCTTCGGTGTAGGCAATGTCAGTGCCCTTATAAATGATTTCCGGCTTGCCGATAAGTTTTTCTTCGGCTGCGGAATATTCCTGCAGGGCAATGCCATAGAAATTATGATGATATACGCGCTGATCCCAGTACATATTGACCAGATATTTTTTCCCGCTGGGGTCATGGAACAGGGAGGCATCAAAGCCGGCGCCGTTCAGGAGTACCGGTTTTGACCAGGGGCCGTGAATGTCTTCGGTGGTGGTCAGGTAGTTGTGGCAATCCTTCCACATGCCATCTACTACCTTTACATCGGTGTAAATGAGCCAGAACTTGCCATCGGCATAGGAAAGGTCAGGTGCCCAGATGCCGCCGGAATCCGGATTGCCTTTCATATCCAGAAATTCCGTGGTGGAAAGGGGATGGGCAACGAGGTGCCAATGCACCAAATCTTTGGAATGATGAATCTGCACACCGGGGAACCACTCGAAGGTGGAGGTGGCAATATAGTAGTCATCGCCTGCCCGAACAATGCTGGGGTCGGGGTTAAAGCCTTTTAATATGGGATTTTGAATGTTCATCTTGAAGTCTCCAATCTAAACACGTTTTTACAAGGTGCTGGCAGCCAGCTGACCGTCATCTGTGGAATGATTTTCCTGCTGGTGACGCTGTTCCAGTTCGGTAATGATCTGATGATAGCGTTTATCGTCAAGACCATAGAAGCAGATATCAACAAAGGCCAAAACGAGGAAAATAATGGGGATGATGGTGCTGGTCAGCAAAATACCTTCCAGAGCTTCCGGTGTCTGTACCTGATTGGCCACATAGCCGAAGTGAGCCAGCATAAAGCCGGGGACAATGCCGCCGAGTGCCAGGCCAAATTTGAAGAAGAAGCCGATGATGGCATAAATCATACCGCTCAGGCGCTTGCCGGTTTTGTATTCGCCATATTCGATGGTTTCGGGAATCAGCGCCCACATAAAGCCGCCGGCGACGATAATGCCGCAGGAGCCGATGAAGCGGGCAACCATGATAGCCGTGATGTTTTCAGCAGGCACAACATAGGTAACGGCACAGCCGATAATACCCAGAGCGAGGGAAATGCGCAAGAGATTAATCTTGCCGACTAATTTATTGAACGTGGGGACGAGGGGAAGCAGGAAAAATGCGGGCAGGGTACCGATGAGACCGAACCACTGAATGAGGTCAGGACGGTTGCAATTGTAGGTGATGAAGTAGGTGCCGATGGAGTTCATTACGGCCATCATACCAAAGAGGATGATGAAGAACAAGCTCAGGACAACCAGGGGACGGTTTACCTTGAACTGTTTGAACACATCGACGAAGCGGAGTTTTTCCTCATTGGAGGGGTCAATCTGAATGCGCTCTTTGGTCTGGGAGAAGCAGTAGAGCAGCAAGAGGGCGCCGACAACGCTGTAAAGGCCCATGGTTACCTGCCAGCCAAAGCGGGATTCCTCACCGGTATAGCTGCCGGAAATCATGGTGACGAGAACGGGGATGCCAAAGGAAACGATAAGACCGCCTAAGTTGGCGCAGAGCATGCGGATGGAGGTCATGCTGACAACTTCCTTGTTGTCACGGGTCATAGCGGCAGTCAGTGCACCATAGGGGATATTGATGGTGGTGTATACCAAAGAGAGCCCGATGTAGGTTGCATAAGCATAGATGATGCTGGCTCCTTTAGACAGTGCCGGGGTGCTGAAGCAGAGAATGCCCAGCACAGCAAAGGGGAATGCACCGTAGAGGAGATAGGGACGGAACTTGCCGTACTTAAATGTATGCTTATCGACGAAGGTGCCGACAATGGGGTCGACAATGGCATCCATTACACGCACAACCAAAAACATGGTCGCAACAATTTCTGCGGGCAGCCCATAGACATTGGTGTAGAAAAACAGCAGATAACTGCAGACCGTAGTGTAGATGAGGTTGCAGGCCAAATCGCCCATGGCGTAACCTGTTTTTTCCCGCATTGACAGTTTGTAATTTTTAAATGCATCCATGTAGTGTTCTCCTTTCGTTTTTACAAAGAGAGGTTTTCGCCTTTCAGGCCAATCCAGGCGCCGGATTTATCCAGACCGCTTTCTTCATGGGCGATAAGCCATTTGTTTTCGGCAAAGAGCAAACGTTCTTCGCCCTGTGCTTTCGTGGTATCTTCGGTAAGTTCCTCATTGGTGTGCCGCGGCAGAACTACGCCGCAGCGGAATTCTTTGCCGTCAACGCCGCAGGGGGCAAAGTGCAGGGTCGTGGCATAAAGTTCCACAGCCGTCCCGGCAGGCACCAAGAAGCATTCGACGTTTTCCGTATCATAGGTATAATCGTTTAGGTCAATATCCTGCTGGAGTCCGACCATCAGGACAAGGTCGGTGGCGGCGATGTCGATTTCCGAGCTGCGGTGATATTCCAACGCATTGAGCTTGTTGTTCCAGCCGCTGCAATGACCAAATTCTACCGGCATCTGGCCGTAAATATCGTTTTCCATGGTCTTGTATAGGGGCAGCTGTTCAAATTCAGCTACCGACGGTTCGTAAACCACTTCCCCCTGTGCCGTTACGGGATGGGCATTGATGGCATTTACAAAAGCCTGCGTATCGACATCCAAAACGCGGCCATAGATGTTGAATTCTTTATCCATTACTGTTCTCATTGTTAACACCTCATTCATTATAATCAAACACCGATATTTCTCAGTTTTTTACCTGCCATGAGATTCTGTTCAATTTTTTCCAGGGAAACATTCTTGGTCTCCGGCACATAATACATGGTCAAAGCGATGAACAGACCGTTAAGTACAGCATAGAGCCAGAACGTATGGGCAGAACCCAGCGTATCAACCAGGGAAAGGAAGGTCGCACCCACGATGGCGCAGGTAATCCAGTTGGTCATAGTAGAGCAGGCAATGCCGAATTCACGGCTCTTTAAGGGCTGGATTTCGGAGCAAAGCACCCAGACAATCGGGCCGGCGCTCATGCCGAAACCGGCAATGCTGACCATAGTCATGATGGCAGCCAGATAGGATACGCTGATGGGGGCATTGCCAGTTTCGAGCAGGGACATGCAGACGCCTACTATAGCCATGGCAATGGCCATAACGGCAAAACCAACTTTGAGGGCAGGTTTGCGGCCGGATTTATCCACCATCCAGATGGCAATAAACGTGGACAGCGTGAATACAATACCGTTGATTACAGTACCAATCATCTGTTCTTCCGTAGTAGAGAAACCAGCTAAACTCAGGATTTTGGGGGAATAATACATGATGACATTAAAGCCGGTGAATTGCTGCATGGCCTGCAAAAGTACGCCTAAGAATACCGCACGGCGCACATTGCTGTTAGTCTTAAACAGCTGCCAGCCGGCTTGTTTTACCTTCAGCGATTCCTCAATATCAGCCATTTCCTCATGGGCTGCCTGAGGATCGGGATTAAGGCTTTGAATGACTGTATCGGCCTCTTCCTTGCGGCCAACAGCTGCGAGCCAGCGGGGACTGTCGGGGAGTTTTACTACGGTAAGAATCAATACCACAGCGGGGATGGCGATAACAGTCAGCATCATGCGCCAGTTGCCGGTATAACTGAATGCTGTATCGGAAAGAAAGGCGGCGAGAATACCTACCGTGACCATGAGCTGGTAACCGGAAATCACCTTGCCGCGGGCATTTTTATCGGCCATTTCAGCCAGATAAAGCGGAGCGGTATAAGAGGCAATGCCTACGGAAAGGCCCAGAATCAGACGAGCGGCAATCAGCATATCGGCGCTGCCAGCCAGGCCTGAACCTACAGAACCGGCAATGAACAGCGCGGCACCAATCACGAGGCTCTTTTTGCGGCCAATAGCTTTGGCCATGAAGGAGGCACAAATCGCACCGACAGCCGCGCCTACCATCATGGAGCTTACCACCCATTCCTGGGCACTGCTGGAAAGATTCCATTCCTGGCTGATAAACGGCAGGGCACCGGAAATAACGCCCTGATCCAAGCCAAAAAGAAGGCCTGCCATACCGGCAGCAAAGTAAATGAAAAATTTAAGTCGGGAAGCCTGTTTTTCTAAAGCGGTTTTTTCAATTACCGATGCAATGTTTTCCACGGTAACAATCCCCTTTCTTTCCATAAAGAAATGAAAATTTACAAAGCAGCTAATTCTCCATAGCACTCTTTAAGCTGGTTATAGAGTTTGTTGTACAGCTTATGTACCTTGCCATAATATTCATGAGCATCTTGTTTGGGCTGACAGACCGAAGCGGTACCGACAAATCTCCGGCAGGCCGTGGGCACATCTTCATAGACGCCAGCCGCCACGCCTGCTAAAATAGCAGCTCCCAAAACAGCTCCGCCGCCTTCATTGCCGACCTTTACCGGACAGCCGTACATATTGGCCAGCATCTGCCGCCACAGGGGACTCTTGCTGCCGCCGCCGCAGGCCATCATATCCTTGACCTTGATGTTCATTTCCTGCAAAATGTTCCAGCAGTCGAGCAGGGAGAAACTTACACCTTCCATAACGGCACGCAGCATATCGGCACGCTTATGCATAGCAGAAAGGCCAAAAAACACACCCCGGCAGTCCGGGTTGAGGTGCGGTGTACGTTCCCCCATAAGGTAGGGCAGGTAAATCAGGCGGCGGCTGCCACGTGGAACACCGGCAATGGCCTGATTGATGGCATCAAAATCCAGATTTTCCGCCAAATTTTCCCGGAACCATTTCAAAGAAAGGCCAGCTGCCTGTGTAACGCCCATGACATGCCAGCAGCCTGGCACTGCGCAGCAGAATGTATGTACCCTTCCCCGCGGGTCGATAACAGGGTTATTAGTATGGGCAAAAACCACACCGCTTGTACCGATGGTGGTAAAGGCCTTGCCTTCTTCCACAATGCCTGTCCCCACAGCCGCGGCAGCATTATCTCCGGCACCGCCGGCAACAACGCAATTTACGGAAAGGCCGGTTCTCTGTGCAAATTCTGTAGAGATATGTCCGGTGACTTCCGGTGATTCAAAGACCTGCGGCAAAAGATTTTCATCAATGTCCAGCTTTTGCAGGATTTCCTTGGACCAGCAGCGGTTAGGAACATCCAAAAGCTGCATACCGCTGGCATCGGAAACCTCCGTGGCATATTCGCCGGTCATCACAAAGCGTACATAATCCTTCGGTAGCAGGATATGGCGGCAGTTGGCGTAATTTTTCGGCTCATGATTACGCACCCAAAGAATCTTGGAGGCCGTAAAGCCTGTAAGTGCCGGATTAGCGGTAATTTCAATAAGACGCTTGGCACCGACTTTAGCCGTGATTTCCTCACACTCAGCAGCTGTTCTTTGGTCACACCAGATGATAGCCGGCCGTATGACTTCGTTGGCCTCATTAAGCATCACCAGGCCATGCATTTGCCCGGAAAGACCAATTCCTTTTATATCTTCGGCATTTACCCGGCTTTTAGCTATCACTTCGCGAATGGTACTGGCCGCAGCCTCTTCCCAGTCCTGCGGATTTTGTTCGGCCCAGCCGTTTTGGGGCTGATACAACGGGTAGTCAGCAGAAGCCTCAGCCACAGGACGGCACTCCTCATCATAGAGCACGGTCTTGGTTGCAGAAGTTCCCACGTCCACACCAATCAAGTAATTCATTTCAAGTTCCTCCTAAAACATTCTGTTGCCTCTCTTGTGTGCTTGTGCACGCAAAGCACTGTAATCAATATAGCACAGGATAAAACAAGAATCAATACTTTTTGTGCGACAATTTTTTATTTTATGTGACCTTTGAAAAAACCACTAATAATATTAAAAAGGGGAAATAATTTTCGCGACCAATAAAAAATAAAATAAAACGATTGACAACTTTAAGACAGAGTGTTATTCTTTTTTACGTACCAAGCGTGCACAAGCACGCATGATGTACAACATTTTATACAACATCATTTGTGTGAAAAGGAGCGCTTTAACATGAGTAAGCTGACAAACATCCCCTCTGTCAAGTGCGGCATAATATCCGTAAGCCGTGACTGCTTTATTATTTCCCTGTCAGAAAACCGCCGCAAAGCCATCGTAGATGCTTATAGTCAAAAATACGGCGAACTCTACGAAGTACAAAAAACTGTAGAAAACGAAAAAGATATGCTGGCAGCTGTGGCAGAAGCCAAATCCGCCGGCTGTAATGCCCTTGTTGTATTCCTGGGCAACTTTGGCCCGGAAACTCCGGAAACCTTAATTGCCAAAGTTTTTGATGGTCCTGTTATGTATGTAGCCGCAGCAGAAGAGACGGGCAAGAACCTTATCAATGGCCGTGGCGATGCTTACTGCGGCATGCTCAACTGCTCCTATAATTTAGGTTTGCGCCATTTGAAAGCCTTTATCCCGGAATATCCCGTAGGCACAGCAGAAGAACTGGCTAAGATGATTGCGCAATTCCAACCGGTAGCACGTACCCTTTTAGGGCTCAAGGATCTCAAAATCATCACCTTTGGTCCGCGTCCGCAGGATTTCTTCGCTTGTAATGCGCCGATTCAGCCGCTGTACGATCTCGGTGTGGAAATCGAGGAAAACTCGGAGCTTGATTTACTGGTGGCTTATCGTGCCCATAAAGATGATCCGCGCATTAAGGATATCGTCGCTGACATGGCCAACGAACTCGGTCAGGAAGGCAATCCTTATCCGGAAATGCTCCCCCGTATGGCACAGTTTGAACTGACCTTGCTGGATTGGGCGGAAGAACATAAAGGTGCTCGTAAATACGTAGCCTTTGCGGACAAATGCTGGCCGGCCTTCCCTAAGGAATTTGGCTTTGAACCATGCTATGTCAACAGCCGTCTGGTAAGCCGCGGTATTCCCGTATCTTGTGAAGTCGATATCTACGGAGCTCTCAGTGAATATATCGGCCTCTGCGTCAGTGGCGATGCTGTTACGCTGCTTGATATCAATAATTCCGTACCAAAAGATATGTACGAAGAATCCATTAAACCGTTGGGCAAGTATCAGTTAGAAGATACGTTCATGGGTTTCCATTGCGGCAATACGCCGCTTTGCAAACTGCGCAAAGGCGGCGTAAAATATCAGCTCATTCAGAACCGTCTGCTGGAAAACGGCGGTACGCCGGACTTTACGCGCGGTACGCTCGAAGGCGATATTGCTGATGGTGACATTACCTTCTTCCGTCTGCAGAGCACTTCCGACGGACAGCTTAGAGCCTATATTGCACAGGGCGAAATTCTGCCGGCAGCAACCAACTCGTTTGGCGGCATTGGTATCTTTGCTATTCCGGAAATGGGCCGTTTCTATCGTCATGTCCTGATTGAAAAACGTTATCCCCATCATGGAGCTGTAGCCTTTGGACATTTTGGCAAGAGTCTGTACGACATATTCAACTATTTAGGCATCAGCGACATTGCTTTCAATCAGCCTAAAGGCATGCTCTATCCCTCCGAAAATCCCTTTGCTTAAAATAATCTCCTTTCCCCATTAGCATAATCCCCTTCAAATATACATAATTCCCTTCAAATAACAAAAATCCCCTTTCAATAACCAAATATAAAAACCACAGCCTGCTGTATGTTATCAGCAGGCTGTGGTTTTTTATCCAATTAAATTTTTTATATCGTCTTCGACCGTCGTAATACCGCCAATGCCGAAATTTTCCACCAGCACCTTGGCGACGTTAGGTGACAGGAAGGCTGGCAGCGTGGGGCCCAGGTGTATATTTTTCACGCCCAGGTGCAAAAGAGCCAGCAGCACAATCACAGCCTTCTGCTCATACCAGGCAATGTTATAAGCGATGGGCAGCTCATTGATATCTGCCAGACCAAACGCCTCTTTCAACTTTAAGGCGATAAGGGCCAGACTGTAGGAATCATTGCACTGTCCTGCGTCCAGAACTCTTGGTATACCGCCAATATCACCCAGATTCATTTTGATGTATTTATACTTCGCACAACCAGCGGTCAAAATGACTGTATCCTGCGGCAGCGCCCGGGCAAACTCTGCATAATAATCGCGAGACTTCATGCGGCCGTCGCAGCCAGCCATCACCACAAACTTTTTAATATCACCATTTTTTACAGCCTCAATCACCTTATCAGCCACAGCAAAGACCTGTTCATGGGCAAAACCGCCGACAATCTGCCCCTGTTCCAATTCCGTGGGCGGCTGACATTTTTGGGCCAGCTCAATGATTGCTGAAAAATCCTTACTGCCGTCATCCCGGGCTGCAATATGCTGACAACCGTCTACACCAACAGCCCCCGTGGTAAAGAGTCTGTCCTTATAGGCCGCTGCCGGCGGCACCACACAATTGGTGGTCATCAGAATCGGGCCGTTAAAAGCCGTAAATTCTTCCTTTTGTTTCCACCAGGCATTTCCGTAGTTGCCCACGAAATTGCTGTATTTCTTAAAACGCGGATAATAATGCGCCGGCAGCATTTCGCCATGAGTATAAACGTCTACGCCCGTTCCCTGTGTCTGCTCCAGCAGCATGGCCAAATCCTTTAGGTCATGGCCGGAAACGAGAATTCCCGGCTTACGTCCTACACCCAAATTCACTCTTGTAAGTTCAGGGTGGCCATAAGTTTCCGTATTGGCCCTGTCAAGCAAGGCCATACCGTCTACGCCCCATTTTCCCGTTTCCAAGGTCAGCGCGGTAAGCTCTTTCACTGTCAGACTGTCGTCCAGCAGTTTGGCAAGCGCCGCCTGTACAAAAGCGTCTATATCTGCCTGCGCATAGCCTAACACATTGGCATGTTTCTGATAGGCGGCCAGTCCCTTCAGACCATACGTAATCAGTTCCCGTAAACTGCGGATATCGGCGTTTTCCGTGGCCAGTATCCCCACAGTGGCAGCCTTAGCCGCAAAGTCCTGCTCTGCTCCCTGCCAAAGTGCCGCGTCTGGCAGATTGTCCATAGCTTGCAAGCCGGCGAGCAATGAGTTCTTTACCGCCAAAGTTTCCTTTATGCGGGCGATGATTGCCTTTTCCGAAAAATTGGCATTGGTAATAGTAGTAAACAGATTGACGGTAATCAAATAATTAACTTCGCTGCTCACTGACTGTCCCTCAGCACGCAGGCGTGTAGTCACAGCCGCCAGCCCCTTGGTCACATATATGAGCAAATCCTGCATGGCTGCCACTTCCGGCGTCTTACCACAAACGCCCATGCGTGTACAGCCCTGACAGCCAGCCGTTTCCTGGCACTGATAGCAAAACATCTTATTATCCATAAAGCCTCTCCTTCTACACATTACATCGCACCTATAAGCGGTATTCACCGCTGCTTACGGCCTAATTATAAACAGGAACGCAGGCCGTCGCGGTAACATTGGTTACGGCTTATCCGGAAACGCAAAAAAACCGCAAGTCTTACGACTTGCGGTAAATCAATGCATTTGTCAAGCAGAGATATCTACATGTGCCCCCATTGGTGGTTTGGGCCTGTAGTTGCTGATTTGGGCGTTAGCTTGTTGGAACTTGCTGTGCCCCAGGTTGGTTTCCGTGCCAAACTGTGATACGCGCGTGACATCGAGGGCTGCCTTCATGCCTTGCGCCATATTATGCTGGCCTTGTTCAGATATCTGTTTGACCTGCTGCTGGAATTTGCTGGAACCAAGCTTAGTTTCCGTGCCAAAGTTAGACACCTCATAATAAGACTTCGCCTTATCCATGATTTGTGAGGTATTTTGCATGCCCTCGTTATTTGTCTTTTCATTGTCACGCTGGAACTTGCTAGTACCAATTTTAGTGTCTGTACCAAAATTGGAAACCTTATAAATAGCAGCTGTTTCCCTGGCAATTTGTGATGTTTCCCGTTCGCCTATGCTAATAACGGTATCATTATTGCGCTGGAATTCACTGGAACCAAGTTTGGTTTCCGTACCAAAATTTGACACTTTTGTATAGGATGCTGCCTGTTCGCTACGCTCTTTAGTCGCTTGCATTCCCACAGAATGAACCTCGCGATTTAATTGCGGGAAGCTCGAAAGTGTCGTAGCGCTTACACCCGAGATACCCATAATAATCCCTCACTTTCCTTGAGACATTCACTAATCCTTTGAAATACAGGTATACAGCCCTACAGTATTATTATATCCTAATTAGGCTATTTTTTCAACTGGTTACCCTTTATTTATTATTCTTGTTCTGGCATAATTTCCAGCCAGTAACCGTCCGGGTCGTTGATAAAATATAAACCCATCGCCTTGTTTTCATAACAGATACAGTCCATTTCCTGATGCTTGGCATGGGCTGCCTCAATATCATCTGTGGTAAAAGCCAGATGGAATTCATTGTCGCCGAGATTATAGGGTTCCTGCCGGCCTTTAATCCAGGTCAGTTCCAGCTGGTGCCGGCTGCCTGTTTCATCTCCCAGATACACGAGGATAAAATCACCTAAATCCAGTCTGCTGACCTCAGTGAGGTTCAGCGCCTCCTTATAAAATTTCAGACTGCGGTTCAAGTCTAACACATTCAAATTGTTATGCGCAAAGCGATACATAAAATCCCTCCATACTAGCTTATCAGCCCCAGGTCCTCCATAACCTCCTGCACTTTATCTATCTCAATTGGTTTGGAGGCATAGGCATCACAACCCAGTTCAAAGGCCCTGTCCACATGCTCCATATCAGCGATAGCCGTCATCATAATGATTTTGGCCTGCTGCTCAGCAGACAAATGACGCCGATTTTCTATCTCGCGGATAAGGCGCAGCACCATCAGACCATCAACCTTGGGCATCATAATATCCAGGCACATCATATCATAAGGCGTGCCATTTTTCAGTGATTCCAAATACAAATCCAAGGTTTCCATACCATCCGCTGCCGTATCGCATTGGCCATACCCCCGCAGGAAATCCTCCAGATATGTCCGGCTTAAGCTGTCATCTTCAGCAATCAATATGCGCATACCTACCCCTCCTTGGCTTTCCGCAAAGTTCCTGCCACCAGTTTTTGCATGCAATAATGCATCAGATTTTCAGCTTTGGCCTCATCGCCGGCAGGCATTTGCTCCGCCTCACGCTCTTCCTTATTGCGTGGGCGCAGGATAATCTTGCGCACCGGCTCGGCTTTGCCTGCCTCCAGTAAGGGAATCCAGAAGGATAGGCACGTTCCCCTGTCCAGTTCCGAATCCAGGCTCACTGTGCCCCCCATAAGTTCGACCAGGTCCCGAGAAATTACCAGCCCCAGCCCCGTTCCGCCAAACAGCCGCGTCGTGCTGCTGTCAGCCTGGCTGAACGGCTTAAACAAGCGCTTGCGAACCTTTTCATCTATCCCAATACCGGTATCTTCGACGCTGAATTCCAGAGTTGGCTGGTCATTGCGCCGGCCTTTATACATCGCTAAGGTAATCTTTCCCTTTTCCGTAAACTTCAACGCATTGGAAAGCATATTATGCAAAACCTGCCGCAGGCGCAAAGCGTCACCCCGCACAAATCTGGGCATATCCTCCAGCCCCGTCAGCACAAACTTCAGCCCCTTGGCCTCGACCAGCTGCCGGTAAACATTAGCCAGGCGGGTTATGGATTCATGCAGGTCAAAATCCCGCTTTTCGACCGACAAGCGGCCGTCTTCCAGTTTCGCAAAGTCCAGT
Organism: Selenomonas sp. AE3005; assembly: GCF_905233635.1. Taxonomy (GTDB): domain Bacteria; phylum Bacillota; class Negativicutes; order Selenomonadales; family Selenomonadaceae; genus Selenomonas_A. Next base: position 31,206 of record NZ_CAJODG010000012.1, read on the forward strand.
ATATCATTGAGAATCTGCAGTAAATCATCAGCGCTGCGTTTGGCATTCTGCAGGCATTCCTGCTGTTTGGGCGACAAATGCTCCCGGCCGGCCATCTCCAACATACAGACAATGCCATTTAACGGTGTACGGATTTCATGGCTCATGGTGGAAATGAACTGCGTCTTACTCCGCGCAGCCTCCTCTGCCGCCAATTTGGCCCGTTCCAGTTCCATGCCGTATATCTTACGCAGGGACTCATCGACAATGGTAATGATTATCTGCTTATCACGGCCGGCGCCCGTCTGTGATACCCCCAGGCGCAGCCACAGATTGCTGTCTGTCCGGGCATTTTTCATCTGCATGGGAAACTCACTGGAAAAATCGTCATCCACTATCGCCGCCTCAATATTGCGGCGCACCGGACAATGGCGGCATTTACGCCCCTTGCCGCAGCCATTTTCCAAACTGTTTTCACAGCAAAAGGCATCACCAAATTGGCGGCCGATTACACTGGCCTGCCCGTCTGCCTGCATCAGTTGCAGCCCCATCTCATTGACGGTTATTACCGCCCCTTCGGAGTTTAGCAGACAAAGCCCCACTTTCGCCGCCGAAAAAACCGCCCGCATATATTCCTGCCCAGCAGTAATCCGGGCCTCCAACTCTTCCACATGAGTCATTACACCCTGCAATTCCGCTGGCAAAGTCTTTATCGTCGTGCGCATAACACTGCCCCCTAATCATCATCAGCCGGCTATATTGCCTCCACGCCCTATAACCGTTCATCATGATTAGCTGAAAAAACGACACAATTACAACTTAAGCGTATCACAAAACCCTTGCGTTGTACATAATATTCGCAAAAAAAATCCCCGCTCAGCGAGGATTTTGCAAGGCCGTATAACGAGGCAAGAAAATGTCCCCCACCTCAGCAGGTGGGGGCACGAATACAAAAACAGGCGGCGAGCATATCTCCCGCCTCGTTGAAACGCCAAGAGTGGCAAAACTGGAACAACGGCGTTATAATTGACCGGTTCTATGTCATTTTCCTGCAGCAGTTTCCCGACTGCAGCCGAGCAGCTGGCCTGATATTCCGCTGTGTAATCATGGTCCCAGCCACTGATTTGCGCCAGCGTCTCATTCTCCATACCGGGGTGCAGCATGACCTCCGTAACGCCTGGCGGAAAGTCCTGCGCCAGTTCCAGCAGGAACTGTTCATCCACAGCATCACCGGCCACCTTGCCGGCAAAGAACGCCGGTGTGGCAAAACCACGCCCCCGGGCCTGGGCTTTTCCCACCGCCGCCAAGGTCCACAACCCCAGACGGCCGATGATATCAGCCAGGCCGCCGCTGAAAAAAGCGCCCAAGGCCGCATGCACTTTCGGAATACGAACCCGGTAAATCCCTTTGGCGGCCAAAATATCCAGAACCACGGGAAAAATTCCCGGCAGAATGTGAATATGCTGGTGACTATCAGCATGCGTGGGCACCAGCCCGGCAGCCAGAAACTTATCCAGCTGCGCCGTCAATTCCCGCCGCACATCAGCCAAATCTATTTTTCCTGTAAGATACGCTTTAACAAAGGCATTATGCTGGGGATAAAACTTCCCCTCAGCTGTCACCAGCGAAGGAATTTCTGCCGGCGGCAGCACGGGATGTCCGTCCACCAAGGTAAAATGAATCCCCACGCCCAGCTCAGGATGAGCCTTGGCCAAAGCAACAGCTCCGTCAAAGCAGGGCTCGCCCGGCATCAGCGTCGCCGAACGCAAATAACCCTGGGTAACGCCTCTTTCCACGGCCTGGTTAATCAGCTCATGGCGGCCAAAATCATCGGCGTTAAGAATTAACTTTTTCTCACTCACCCAGTTCCACCTTCTCCACTTTGCGAGCTTTACCGTGGGTATAATCCCCACGCTTTTCCATAACCATATACAAGGGGCGGTTTTTTACTTCTTTGAAGATACGGCCCACGTATTCACCCATAACGCCCATCAACATAAGCTGCACACCGCTGAACAGAGCCACGCAGACCATGATGGTGGTCCAGCCCGGCAATACATTGCCAAGCAGGTATTCCACAATTACATGGGCAAACAGCAGCAGGCTGAACAGGGCACACAGACTGCCCAGATAAAAGGCTATGCGCAGGGGCACCACCGAATAACCCAAAATGCCGTCCATAGCCAGCTTGCTCATTTTTTTCACAGAGAACTTCGACGTCCCGGCAAAACGTTCCGGGGCCGTGAAGGAAACCTGCGCCTGACTAAAGCCCAGCGTACCTACCATGCCACGGATAAAGCGGTCATGCTCCCGGTACTGGCACAGTGCATCACAGGCCTGTCTGTCCAGCAGACGGAAGTCCGAACCGCCCGGATAAACCTCTGTTTCCGACATGGCATTAAGGAAACGATAGTAGTATTTGGAAGTCGTCTTTTTAAACCAGGATACACCTTCCGTCGCTTCTCTTATGGTCTGCACTACATCATAACCTTTTTCCCACAGGTCGAGCAGTGTCGGAATCAAAGCCGGCGGATGCTGCATATCACCGTCCATGGTAATGACCGCGTCACCTGTGGCATGGTCCATGCCGCAGGTGATGGCAATCTGATGGCCGCAGTTGCGCGACAGCAGCAAAGGCTTTACCCAGTCGTATTTATCCTGCAGCTTTTGCAGAATAGCCCGGCTGCCATCACGGGAGCCATCGTCCACAAAGATAAGCTCATATTCATAACTCATTTTAGCCATTACATCATAGATAGCCTGCGTAAAATGTTCCAGGTTAGCCTCTTCATTATATACAGGCACAACAATTGAAATGGTTTTCATAAAAACGTCATCTTCCTTTACTTAATAGCCTGTCGTGTATAAACTTCAAATTCTCCGCTCGCACCTACAAACTGCCACTCACCGGGGAAGGTACTTTCTACCGTCGCCCGCTTATCCTGGCCAGTCACCAATACCACTGGCTTATCCTGCGGCAGGTTATCATAATGCAGCAGGGGCATTACATGCTTGGCCGTCCAGCCTTTGCCGGCTGTACGCTTGTCAATCAAAGCCTGCGAGGCCAGACGCATCGGCAGTTTTCCCGTATAGAAAGCCAGGGACGCCGGCTCGCTGTCGAGCAGATACAGCTGCGTATCTTCTGTCAGGCACGGTTTCACAATTTGGGCCACATCGCGCGCAGAATGCTCTCTCATTATCGGAGCCGCCACCAGGAACATCAGGACCACATAGCCCACGCCCATAACGGCTGCCATGCGGAAAAAGAGCTTTTCATGCTGCTTGAACCAGGCCACCATAAACAACGTTACCGGAATCATATAGGGGAACGTATAGCTGACGTATTTAGTCGCAAAACTCTGGAATACCACATAAACCGTCACTGCCCATAACAGCAGGAAACGCTCCCGGGGCATCTTCGGCAAAGACGGACGTTTGCGCCACCAGCTGCGCAGCTTGGCCGGCACAAAAACAAATGACCAGGGGAAAAAGCCCGCCAGGAAAATAAGAATGTAATAAAACCAGACATTATCCCGGGGGTGTTCGGACACCGTAGCCCGCAGTACGTTATGCACCCCGAAGAACAGCTTGATAAAGTCACTGCCATGCATGAGGTACATGGGCAAATACCACAGACTGATAACACCGAAGAACAATACAAAGCCCCCGGCAATGTGACGGTTAAACAAGGCCTTAAAATCACGCTGCCAGATTAAAAACAGCATGATAATCAGCCCCGGCAGGCAGAGCCCCACAGGACCTTTAGTCAGCACCGCCACCCCGGCGGCGGCAAAGGCCGCATAATACCAGCGTGGCTTATGCTCCGTATAGCCCAGGTAAAAACCTATCAGCGTCAGGGACTCCGTCAGCAGCAGCGTCGTATCGGTAATCACAGCATGACCCAAATACCAGAACTCCAGCGACAGCATCGCCAAAATAGCGGCAAACATCCCCGTACGCTGGTCATAAATCCGCCGGCCGAACCAGTAAGTCAGCATGATGCAGGCCCAGGACATAATGGCCGGGAAGAACCGGGCCGCAAACTCCGTCAGGCCGAACATTTTAAACGCCACAATCAGTTCCACATAAAACATGATAGGCTTGTCATACCAATACTTATCGTAAATCCGCGGTGAAAAATAATCACCCGACAGCAGCATTTCCCGGGCCGTTTCCGCATAGTTGGACTCCACGGGGTCCGTTATCACCAGCATATTATTGCCGAACATATAGAGAACCAGCCAGGCCAGCGTCAGGCCGATGACTGTCTTTTTTTCCAAACTCATTCTCATCCTCCACCAATTATTCCTATCTATTCCTGTTTTTGCCGCCTGTCAAAGGCAAACCATTTGACCAGCAGATATGTGACGGGCATACCCAGTATAGCCGCCAGCAGGAAACTCACCAAAGGCGGCGCTCCCAGCCAGTTGAAGAACACCACCACGATTACATTTTCTATCAGCGCATTGGGAATATACGATATCATGAATTTTACATAGCGCTGCCAGGACAAAGGTTCCGGAAAAATCCACCAGCTGTTGAGGAAATATGCCAGCATATTGCTCAGCAAATATCCCAGATTAAAAGCGATATTACCGTCTATATGCAGCATCATCAGCAGCATGGCAAACAACGAACAGTCAAAGGTATTTATACCGCCCACAATGAGAAATTTCAAAAACGCTATGGTAAAAAATTCCTGACCGGCAGTACGTAACCAGGCCTTGCTCACCGCACACTCCTCCTTCGCCTGTATAGTATAACAACAAAAGTATGAAAAATAAAGGAAAAAGGCCCAATCCCCCTATTTTAAACAAATCGCTTACTATTTTAACACCTTTTGCCACATTTTGCCATGCTGGTATATGACAGCAAAAAGCTCAGGCCGTTTCCAGCCTGAGCTTTAACCGCTAAAATTTTACAACTTAAATCTGGCGACCTGTTTTTGCAGGTTTTCTGTCCCCTTCTGGGACTCATTGATTTTATCGAGAATCTCATTGGCTTTTTCTGCCACATCGGTGACTTTTTCCGCCACGGTAGTATTGCCCACAGCCCCCTCATGGGTAGCCTTGGCAATCTCTTCCATGGACTGGTTCATTATTTCCACAGACTCAATGAGATCTTGCGCCGACTTGTTGCTGTCCCGGGCGAAGTCATTGAGATGGGCGGCATCGTCCCGGTAGCGCACTGCGGTTTCATTCATCATGTCATAGTCCTTGGCGGCATTTTCATCCATGAACTTCAGCAACGCGAAGGCACCTTCGGACAGATTCTGCACGGAGCCCGTCACCTTGCCCGTCAGCCCCTGTATTTTTTCCGCCGTGTCATGGGACTGCTCTGCCAATTTGCGGACTTCGTCGGCGACCACCGCAAACCCCCGGCCATACTCGCCGGCCCGGGCGGCTTCGATAGCCGCATTCAGCGCCAGCAGATTGGTCTGTTCGGCAATTCCCGTGATGTCCTGCGTCAGATGATTGATATTTTCCACGACCTTGGCCGATTCAATAGCCTCTTCCAAGGAGGTCTTGGTATCCGTATAAATTCTTTGTGCCTCGCCGCTGGATTCCTCCATAGCTACTTTGAGTTTGCCGGCGCGCTCAGCAATTTCCACTGTGTAAGTCTCACTTTCAGCAGCAGCCTTGGCCGTAGCATGAATCTTTTCACTGAGATGGTCGCTGAGATTTTGCAGGCTCGTAGTCGAGGCGGCAGTTTCTTCCATACCGGCGGCCATTTCTTCGGTTACGGCTGACATATCCTGAGCACTGCTGTTAAGGTCGCCCACCAGCCCCTGAACCTCATTTACCATCCGCGCGCTGTTTTCTGCCTCATCATGGACATTTTTCAGCACACTGCGCAGGGCACGCTGCATCTTGTCCAGAGCCTGTACCATCATGCCCACTTCATCCTGCCGCTGGGCGAGGCTCGCCGGCATATCCTGAGTCAAATCCCCGTCGGCTACGGCATTCAGATGTTCAATCGAAGTGGCCAGCGGCCCTGCAATATTGCGAGCTATCACCACCGCCGCCGCCACGCCTATAAGCAGACCCAAGAGCACAATGCCCACAAACACTTTGATGGCCAACGCATAGTTGGCATTGTTCTCTTCAAACAGCATCTTGCCCTGCAAGACATTATCAGGCGTCAATACAGCTAAATCCGATGCTATGACACTGGTCGTTGAGAGGTTGTTAAACATTTTTACCTTGTCTTCGGGACTGCTCCCCAAGGATTCTACGGCTTTCACTTTCCCCTCAACAGTCGCCAGATTTTTATTCAGGTTTTCAATGGTTGCCTGTGCCCGGGGACTGCGGTCAATCTCCTTGACCTTTTCGATATCCCCCTTGATGGCTTCCAGCCGTCCGCTGATATCAGACAGTACCACCTTGCGGCTGTCCACGGAAAAATCCTGCTGCAGCATATAAGCCACATCGACATCAATACCGCGCAGCTGATTGTTGGCATCATTCAGGTACTGCGTGGTCATCAGGTTGTAATTGTACATATCATCCAAGGCCTGCTTGGCCTGAGAATTGGCAAAAATTCCTACAGCTGCTACCACGCAGGTAATCAAGAGCATGATTCCTGAGAGCAGTAAGATTTTGACTCTGACACTTAAATTTTCCATGCTACTGCTCCCTCCTTACTTGGCAAACTGGTTGACATTATCCTTGGTTATGGACGTAAAATCCACCGTAATGTCGCTTGGTGTCTTCCCACTCAGGCAGTCCTGCACCAGCTGGAAAGCACCGTCAGCCAAAGCTCTGGAATCCTGCAGTACAGTCTGGCTCATCTCGCCTTTTTTCACCAGCTGCAAAGCCGCGTCCACGGCATCTACGCCGGATACAAGGCAGCCATTGAGACGTCCGGCGTCCTTCAATGCCTGTACAGCGCCGATAGCCATGCCGTCGTTGGCCGCAATAACCGCGTCAATCTGCGGGAAAAGTTTCGTCCAAAGGGTCACGTTTTTCAAGGCGTCAGCAGTACTCCAGTTACCAACGGTGCTGGCCAGCAGCTGGATGTCCGGGCGTTTGTCAAGACACGCTTCCTTGAAGCCTGCCTTGCGCGCCTCACTGCCGGCAAAGCCATTTTCACCTTCCAGATACACCACCTTGGCGTTAGGCGGCAAATTTTTGGCCATGTATTCCCCCTGCATGATGCCGGCCTGTTTTTCATCAGGCATACAGGATATAAACTTACCGCCATTTAGTCCGCGGTTTGTAATGACAATGGGGATGCCGGCTTCGTTTGCCTTCTCCACCACGGGTACGATGGCTGTACCATCTACCGCCAGCAGAACGATAGCACCCGGTTTAGCCTCGATAGCTGCCCGCAGCTGGTCAATCTGCAGATTGACATCCCCCTTGGCATCGAAATACTCCACCTCCATACCGTTGCTCTTAGCCTTAGCATCAAAATTTGTTTTAATGAGGTCCGTAAAAGAATCACCATCACGATGATTCAGATAATACACCTTCCCGGAACTGCTGGTGCCGCCGCAGCCGGCCAGACACAGTACCGCCGCCAGCACCAGCAGCAGTCCGCATAAAATTTTCCTGCTCTTCATCTTGAAATATCCCTCCCTGCACACTTTACATAAAAATAAGTAAAAATTTCCTTTGTTTCTGTATGTATTTCGACATCGAAAAATAAACTCCTTTTAAATTACAGACTTTTAATCATATATAAATACTGTTAGAATGAAAATAATCTCAATCTCAAGGAGCCGATATTTATGTCGCAAAATATATTGAATCATTTTGACGAACAGGGGCAGGCCGTTATGGTGGATGTCAGCGGCAAAGCCCCCAATGTGCGCACCGCAACAGCTTCGGGACTTATCAAAGTAAGCCCTGCGGTCTATGAAGCCATAGCCCGGGGAACCGCTGCCAAGGGCGATGTTCTGGGCGTTGCCCGTATTGCCGGCATTATGGCCGCCAAGAATACCAGCAGCGTCATTCCCCTCTGCCATCCCCTGCCGCTGAGCAAGTGCAGCCTTGACTTTGAGCTGCTGTCTTCGCCCTGTGCTGTCAAGGCCACGGCTGTCGTCAAGGTCACGGGCCTCACTGGCGTGGAGATGGAGGCCCTGCACGCTGTCAGCGTGGCCCTGCTCACCATTTACGATATGTGCAAGGCCATCGACAAACGCATGGAAATCAGCGATATCCACCTCGACAACAAAACCGGCGGCAAAAGCGGTGAATTTATCCGCTAATCCTCCCAGCATAGCCGTGTAGTCTTTACCACCTGATGTGCCTATGCTACAATAATAATACTATTTATAATGCGGAGGCTTTCACCATGCTTTTATACATTCTCGCCGTCCTCGGACTAATTCTGTTAGGACTGCTGTACCGCTGCCTGCCCAATAAAAAAATATTTGCCTGCTTTTGTCTGACCTTGCTCATCGCCGGGGGAATCGCCTATAAATTCTGGCCCGTTCCTCAGGAAACGAAACCTGCTCCCATAACTGAGCAGGAACTGTATGAACTTCAGCAGCAACAGCAGATTTTTGCCGCCTGGTATGCAGATTATCAGCGCAACCTTGAGGAGCTCGACCGCAACTGGCAGTGGTATCACCATATCATCGAGAACTTCAAAGAAGACCAGATCAGCATTCAGACGACTTTCGTCCGCCTAAAACAGCTGGACCAGGACAGCCAGAACCTCCGGGACCGCATTGCCCTGCATGTGCCGCCCATCGCCCTGAATGATGTCTGCTATGACCTGCTGACGGAGGTCATGAATAAAACCAACGCTTACGCCGAGGCTCAGTACCGCACGATTGCCCTGACCAGAACCGCCGCCGACCCGGCCAATCTCAAGACCGACAATCAGGCTGAGCAGAGCAAAATGCTCCAAACCATCATGATTCGCGAATCACCGGTAGGCCTCTATACAGCCCGGGAAATCTCCGCTATCCGTCAATATCTGGATATCCCCAAAGAAGACAACAAGTAAAAACAAAAAGTCCGGTATATCTTTTCTAAACGGCTTGACACCAAGCGCCTGTGAAAGGATATACCGGACTTAATTATTTATCTAAGTATTGTTAACGGGCCAGCGCGGCGCGCCTTTTCGCCCTTAATTTATACCAAACCATCGGGGCAATCAGCAGGGGCACACCTGTAAAGAACGCCTCCTGCAAGTCAGGCGTAAACGCCATAATCACCAGACAGATAACCTGCGACCAAATGCCGAACAGCGTCACATAAGGGAACAGCGGCGTCTTATACTGCAGCGTGTCCGCCGTGCCGGCGGCAATCATAGCCTTGCGGCTGCGGTACTGGCTCCAGCAGATGGAAATCCAGGCAATCGCGCCCGTAAAGCCCGACACTGCCAACAGATACGTATATATCACCGAATCGGGATTGAACGCATAGAGCATGATAACCGCCCAGCAAGCACAAATGGAAATCCAGATGGCCCGGGAGGGCATACCATTTTTATTCAGGCCGCCCAGACTCTTGGGCGCCATATCCATTTTAGCCAGGGCGTGCATAGCCCGGGCTGCGCCGTACAGGCCGGAGTTGGAACAGGAAATTGCAGCTGTCAGAATGACAAAAGCAAAGAACGCCCCAAAGCCCGTAAAGCCATACTGGTTGACAGCCGCCGCAAAGACGCTTTCTTCCAGACTAGCCTTATCCCATGGCAAAATAGAAACCAGCAGGGAAATCGGAATAATGTAAAGCGCGATGATACGCCAGGTGACATTGCGCACGGCCACAGGAATACTTTTGGCCGGATTCTCACACTCACCAGCCGCCAGGCCGATGATTTCCGTACCCTGAAAGTTTACCAGAATAATGACCATCGTCAGCACAATGGACCAGTAACCGTTGGGGGCGAAACCGCCGCTGCCCAGCAGTACACTGGTACCAATAAAGCCCTGCTCACCGATGACGCCCAGGCAAATCAGCCCGGCTACTATACTAAAGGCCACCAGCGCTATGATTTTTATCAACGCCAGCCAGGATTCACTCTCACCGAACTTATCAACATGAAACAGATTTATGCAGGTCACCAGCAGGCTGAAGAACACCGCCCACCACAACTGGCTCACTGCCGGCAAAAAAAGATTCATAATGATGCCTGCAGCAATCATTTCTGAAGGAACATAGGCCACCCATGTAACCCAATAGGCCCAGCCCACACCACAAGCCCAGGTAGGAGAAATATGCTCCCGGGCATAGGTGACAAAGGAACCGGAAATAGGTTTTTCTACGGCCAGCTCCGCCAGGCACAACATAACACACAGGACAATAAGTCCACCGAGCAGATACGCCAGCACTGCGGCCGGGCCTGCCTGCTCCAGGACATACCCTGTTCCGAGGAAATAGCCGCTGCCGATGACTCCTCCTAAGGAAATCAACTGCAGGTGCCTGTTTTTCAGCCCTCTGTTCATTTTCGTTTCGTTCATGACCTTATTAACACAACCTTCCCAGCACCGCTGCCTGTTTGTGATTTGTATAGCCTCTGCCATCCGCGGCGCTTCAATTCATTACGTTAAGAATACTACAAAACTCCGGCAATTACCATATAAAATTTTATCATCAGTATCTTTTTCTCATGGTATAATGTTAGATGAAAAATTTGCACCAAAGCAGGAGGCCTTATGCATACCTACCGCACGATTGAAGAACAAGACGACCGTATCGAAACCCTCTATGAAATACAGAAATCAAAATTCATCACCCATCTGGCCCATGTCGAGTCCGAAGACGCCGCCCGGGAATTTATTCAGGCGATGAAAAAGCGCTACTTCGATGCCCGGCACAACTGTTCGGCCTATGTGCTCGGCGAAAACAGTGCCCAGCAAAAATCCAATGACGATGGCGAGCCCGGCGGCACTGCCGGCAACCCTATTTTGGAGGCCATCAAAAAAAACGGGCTCACCAACATTGTCGTGGTGGTAACCCGTTACTTTGGCGGAATAAAACTGGGTGCCGGCGGCCTTATCCGCGCTTACTCCCATGCCGCCGTCTGCGGCATTGCCGCCGCCACCGTTTTGGAAATGACGCCCTTTGCCGAGCTGGCTGTCACCATTGACTATGACCTGCTGGCCGCCTGCGAACACTATCAGCGGCAAAATAATATCCGCAGTTCTGAGGCAGACTACAGCGATAATGTAACCTTAAACCTGCTGGTACCACCGGCCGACGCTGAGTCCGTCACCGCAGACCTCACCAATCTCACCGCCGGCCGGGCCAAAATAAAACAGGGCGCTGAGAAACTCATCGCCCTGCCGGTAAATATTTAATCCAAAATCTTTTCGCCGTGATAAATCTCGCCGCCGATATCCGGCTTAGCCCCGTAGCCAATTGCCCATTCACATTTGTACTTGATGGCCTGGGCATGGATGACATCAATTCTGTCATGAGTGCGAATAACCTTGCCCGGCACACCTACCACCAACGAATTCGGCGGAATAACTTCATTTTCCTTTACCAGGGCCCCGGCCGCAATCACGGAACCGCGGCCTATTTTTGCGCCCGACAGCACCGTGGCGTTCATGCCGACCAGTACATGGTCCTCAATCTCACAGCCATGAATAACCGCACTATGGCCGATGGTCACATAGTCGCCAATAATGCAGGGATGTTCATCAGCCACATGCAGGCAGGTCAAATCCTGCACATTGGAACATTCGCCCACCTGAATGTAATTCACATCACCTCTGGCCACCACACCGGGCCACAGGCTGGAATACTTGCCGACACGAACATCACCAGCCAGGAACACCTGCGGAGCGACAAAGGCCTCCTCATGAATCTGCGGACGAATTCCCTGAAAAACATCACTATTTAGCGTATACATGAACATCCTCCTAAGTAACCTAAGTAAGATAAAATATATCAGCCATCATTAAGCTGACTTTTGGCCAGTTCCAAAATATCAGCCTGATTTTTTGTACGGTCGCCGGCAATGCGGGCTGCGATATTCTCAGGAGAACCTTCGTCTGCCGCCGGCCATTCCTCTTCTTCCCCGGGCTCGCCGACTGATTCTTCCACGGGCTCACCGTCTGGTTCTGCCGCCGGTTCCTCAGCAGCCGGGGACAGTTTCCGCTGCCGTTTTTTTTCCTCCGCCAAGGCTTCTGCCTCCATCTCCTCCTGTGTCAGGTCTGAGCCCGGAGTTGCCACATAAAACGGTTTTACCGTGAGCATTTCCATTTCCATTTTATTGCCGCCACGATAAACCCGGTGTCCTGTCTGAATAGGTTCTGACATACGCTCTCCCCCTATCTTTCGCGCTTACATCTATCCTCATTTTCGACAGCATGCTAAAAAAATCCTGCCACAGGCCTCACGGCAAAAATTAAAAAATACGGCCACGCACATTACCGGTAAAGCGTTCGATTTCTTCCATAAAAGCCTTCCATTCATCGGGCATGGCCTCACCACGCAGCGTATAGCTCCCCTTGTCTTCAGAACCATCACGCCAGCTCAGTTTCCATTCCACCCGGGGCAGAAAGTCATCGGTAACACCATCCTGCTGCACCTTCCATTCAGCAGCATGCTCCCCAATGCGCTCCAACAGCAGTGGCACATTGCGCACGGAATCAAATGCGTGACGTTCCGTCCCCAAGCCTTGCTTATGCCGGGTAAACACCAGAATATGTTTTCCCCGGTTGATAATCAGCTTTTCTGTCAGTCCGATTTTTTTCTGCTTAGGCAGATAAATACTGCCGCCAGGATTTTCGATGGTATCATGCAGGATTAACGCCACCTGCTCGAGCTGCCGAACCCGATGTATTTCCACACCGGGAATCTCATTCAGCAAATCGATAAACGCCGCCCAGCTGCCGGGATGAGCATTATCCCCCACAATCCGGCGCGCACCGAGCTTGGAATCCTTAAAATACAACCGCCACAGGCTGTGGACGGCCGGCGGCACCGGTGGCTGATAGCTGGCCCGCCAGGCACTAAGGTGCAGCTTTTCCAGACGCCGCAGCCAACGGCGTCCTCCCTCAAGCAGGGCAAAATCCCCTTTGACCTCCCCTTGGGACACCTTGTAATAGAGTTGCCGCTCCCGTACCTCTATATCAACTTGTAAGTTCATTTCCTCTAAAGAAAATTTCAATTCCTCCAGCAATCTGTTTCGGCCTCCATTCCCACAATTCAAGCTTTCCCATATATCATAGTAAAAAGCCCGTGGCAATGCAAGAAAATATTGCCACGAGCTTTCGACTATTTGTTATTTATTTTCCCCAAACCTGTCCCATAAACTCATCGTACACATCTTCCAAGTGCTGGACAAGCACGCTGAGCATCAGCTGTATCATCTTGCTGTCAAACGTATCATCTACAAACGGCAGGCAGATATCCAGATAAACCTTGCCGTCCTTATGTAAATAATACTTAAAGCTCTTGTAGCGGGAATTTAATTCATTGAGATATTCCTTGATACGAACCTGTTTGTCCTCCGGCAGGCCGCTGATTATCTGCGTGCGGATAACCGTGAAAATACTCGTATCAATGAGTATGGCCATCGGCAGAATCTGTCCCCGGGTTTCAATCCGGGAACGGAACAGCACCGTAGCGTAATCATCGTCCATGGACTCTGTGCTGAACACATTGATGTTGTTCTCAATCAAAAACTCCTGAAACCGGACAGCCTTTTCATTGCTTTCCACACTTTTCTTCGTTGTTTTCTTCGGCATAGTCAAAATCCTCTTCTGTAATTAAAATGCAAAATAGCGGCAAGCATTGTTGTAGCTGATATCTTCCACTAATTTTCCCAGCGTTTTCATATCGGCAGGATACTCGCCATTTTCTACCATATTGCCAATGAAATTGCACAAAATACGGCGGTAGTACTCATGGCGTGAGTAGGACAGCAGCGACCGGGAATCCGTCGGTGCGCCGATAGTATTGCCCAGCACTGATACACTGGCCAGCGTCGCCAGCTGTGCCTCTATGCCGGCCTTGTTGTTGTTAAACCACCAGGCCGCGCCCTGCTGCACCTTGCCCAGTACCTCTGAGCCGGTAAACGAAGGCAAAAGCGACGCGATAACGATATTATCCGCCGGATTCAGCGAGCAGATAATGGTCTTGGGCAGGTGGCCGGCCTTATCCAGCGCGTCGAGGAACTTAGCCAGGCCCGGGGCGCAGTTATGCGTATCAACAGCGTCAAAGCCACTGTCAGACCCCAGCGAGGTCAGCCGTGTCGAATTCGTGTCACGCAGGGCCGAATAGTGCAGCTGCATGGTCCAGCCCCGGCGAGCGTATTCCTCACCTAAGAACATAAGCATTGCTGTCTTATACTGCTCCATGGCCTCCTTGGAAGGCTGCCCTTTGCCATTGATGACCTTGCCGACCACATCATCGAGTTCAAATTCTCGGGCCGGAACATAGGCCATATAAGGCAGGGACTGGTCAGCAATCTGACAGCCCTGGCTGGCAAAATAATCCAGACGCTTGACAACCGCGTCACGAATATCCTGCATGGTGGAGATATCGTCCATGCCGGCAGATTCCCCCAGCTCGTAACGCATGTAAGTATCCCAGCCATCCACTTCGATATTCAGCAGACTGTCAGCACGGAAGGTGGGCAGCACCTTGGCCGGACATGTTCCCTCCTGCTGAATCTTTTTATGCCATTTCAGGTCAGAGGCCGGGTCGTCCGTAGTACAGATAACCTGAACATTGGACTGCTTGATAATGCCCTGCGCGCGCATTTCCGCGCTCAGCAGGCGTTCATTGCATATATCCCAAATCTTTTCCGCATTTTCCCCGTTGAGCACCAGGTCACAGTCAAAGTAACGTTTCAGCTCCAAATGCGTCCAGTGATACAGGGGATTGCCAATAGCCCGGGACAGGCTTTCCGCAAAGTATTGGAATTTTTCCCGTGAAGAAACATCGCTGCCGGACACACAGCCCTCATCCACCCCGTTGCTGCGCAGCAAGCGCCACTTGTAGGTATCTGAGCCCAGCCAGGCCTGGGCAATATTGCGAAACTCACGGTTTTCCGCAATCTCCCGGGGATTGATATGACAATGATAGTCATATATCGGCATAAGGGCGGCATGTTCATGGTAAAGATGCCGTGCCGTATCTGTTTGCAACAGAAAATCTTCGTCCATAAAAGCTTTCATAATCTAACCTCCCACAACGCCCTTACACTTCTTACGCCTTGTTGCCAAAAGTAGCCTTATAGTACAGGCCTACGCACAGCACTGCAAAGACAATGCCCACAGGATAGGAAATAGCCGTGGAGAGCTGCAGCCCTTCTGGTGCCTGCAGAATATACGTGCAGGAAACGGCCGACATAAACGTCGCCGGAACAAAGGGAATCTTCCAGGCTCCAGACGTTTTCTTCGTGCGATAGAGGTAAACTGCACCCGTCCAAAGGACAATCATGGCCAGCGTCTGATTTGTCCAGGAAAAATAACGCCAGATAATGTTAAAGTCCATCTGTGACAGGATGCCGCCCACAGCCAGCAGGGGCACAGCAAACATCAGGCGCTTTGTTGCCTGTTCCTGATTGATGCCGAACCAGTCAGCAAGTGTCAGACGGGCAGAACGGAAAGCCGTATCACCGGACGTAATCGGGCAGGCAATAACGCCCAGCATAGCCAGTACAGCACCAACGCCCGTGCCCATAAAGCCTACACAGATATCATATACAACCGTACCGGCACCACCGGCTTTCATAGCCGCCGCCAGTCCGCCCGTACCATCATAGAAAGTAACACCAGCAGCCGCCCAAATAAGCGCAATAATACCTTCAGAAACCATAGCACCGTAGAATACCGGACGGCCCAGGCGTTCATCTTTCAGGCAGCGGGCCATAATCGGGGACTGCGTGGAATGGAAACCGGAGATTGCACCGCAGGCCACCGTGATGAACATCAACGGCCATATAGGCATTTTTTCCGGCCCGGCCGGATGGAGATTCTGCAGCGTCAATTCCGGCATGGTGTGGCCGCCAACCCCAAAGAGCATACCGCCCATGATACCCAAAGCCATGACGATAAGGCAGATACCGAAAATCGGATAGAAACGGGCAATGAGTTTATCAATCGGCAAAAGCGTTGCCAGGAAATAGTAACCCAAAACACAGGGCAGTACCACCGTTACCGCTACACCGGTAAGTTTTGCCAGCAAGCCGGCCGGCCCGGTCATGAATACCGTACCAACTAATACCAGCAGTACAACCGAGAACACGCGCATAATCAGCAGCATGACCGGCCCCATGTGATGGCCGACTACCTCGGAGATACTCTTGCCGTCCTCGCGCAAGGAAATCATACCGGACAGATAGTCATGGACAGCCCCGGCAAAAATAGTACCAAAGACAATCCAGAGATAAACGCATGGCCCCCAAATTGCGCCCCCCAGAGCACCAAAAATAGGACCTAAGCCAGCAATATTTAATAATTGAATCAAAAATACCTTCCATGTCGGCAGGGGGATATAGTCCACGCCGTCATTATGCACCAGTGCAGGTGTTTTGGCATCAGTCGGGCCAAACACAGTGTCTACGATTTTACCATAGATAAAATAACCGCCAATCAAAGCACACAAAGCAACCAAAAATGTTACCATTTGTTTTCACCTCATCATTGTAACGCCGTTATGCCAGTTTTGCCACAGGCTAAACTGCCTCTTGGCGTTTTTCCACAGGTACCAGCTCCACGTCACACAAGACGGGAGATATATGCCCCCCTGCTGCAGAGCGGGGGGGGACATATCCTTCCGGGTCATCACATCTAAGTTCCTGTTTATTGCCCGTTGCCGGAATCAGGTACTCTCAATACTTACCGCGCCTCCCGGTCTGATGGTTACTGTATAGATACGGAACAAATCAAGCGCACGCCAGTAATCATCCGAACCGTCTTCATATACGACTCTTATATCCCAGAAATTTCTATCATCACTTTGGCAAAACTGCAAAAAAATCGACTGGCCAGGGTATAGTACCTTATTAGGCCCTAATTCGTCCTGGTATTCCCAACTGGTCGGATTCGTCGGACTCAGATAAATCTCCGTAATCGCACGGCCAGTACCATTTACCAGATTAAAATCCTGACTGCCGGCCATAGCGGTTCCGGCCGCAGCTGCCATCATCAGCACAGCCAGCCAGAACACTTTCAACAAATGTAACCTTCGCATAAAAACTCCTCCTTTTCTGCGTGAACGTTTACATTTTTCTGTAAATACTACGCGCAATAACAACATTTGCTAATTTGGTAGTATGCTGTTATTTATGCTATAATGTGTATTCGTAATTAGAACAAAAAATTCCTGCCCAATGTCAAAGTTTTCTTAAACAATCTTCAGGAGGTACTTTATGGAAGTCCTTTTATTTTTCTTGTTAGGTTTAGGTGTCGGCACCTTCGGCACCTTAGTAGGTATCGGCGGCGGCCTTATCTGCGTACCAATTTTTATTCTGTTCTTATCGCAGGGTACAGCCCATCCCTTCTTCCAGACAGCTGCCCAGATAACCGGTACCTCTTTGGTTATCGTCATGGCCAACGCGCTGTCGGGCACCCTTGCCTACATCCGTCAAAAACGCGTCTATTTCAAGGCGGCCATTCCCTTTGCTCTCGCCACCCTGCCCGGCGCTTTTTTCGGCTCCTACATCGTGGACAAGTTCAATCAGCCCATGCTGAATTTTTACTTCGGTATCTTCCTGCTGTTCATGGCCTCAATGATGTACATCAACAGCCGCCGCAAGCCGCCGGTCGATGTCGACCAGCTCCCCGCCAGCTTTACCTATAACCACTGGGTGGGTATCATATCCAGTTTCGGCGTAGGCTTTCTTTCCAGTATCTTCGGTATCGGCGGCGGCGTTATCCATGTGCCCTTGATGATTTACCTCTTAGGTTTCCCGGTGCACATGGCCACCGCCACCTCCCATTTCGTGCTGGCTGCCTCCTCCGCCTTTGGCGTGGTTTCCCACTTTCTGCTCGACCACATCATCTGGCTGCCGGCCATCTGCATTTCCCTGGGTGCCGCCATCGGTGCCCAGATTGGCGCAAAAATCTCCAAGAAAACAAAATCCAAAATTATCCTGGCCCTGCTGTCCCTGGCCATGTTCGCCTTAGGCTGCCGCCTGATTCTTATGGGCAGCATCCAGTAAACGGACAGCCAAACCAACGAAAATATCCCTGTATACCCAAATGCGGCTGACAAGTCATTTTTTGACCTGTCAGCCGCATTTTTCGTTTATAACGCCGTTGTTCCAGTTTTGCCATAGGCAAAACTTCCTCTTGGCGTTTCAACGAGGCGGGAGATATGCTCGCCGCCTGTTTTGGTATTCGTGTGGGGGACATTTTCTTGCCTCGTTATAAAAAAAATCCACCTGCCTGCAGCCGTGCCTGTACTTTTTCCCGGTGAAAACAGGATTCCGCGATAAAATCCTGCAGGTATTCCGGAAAAATACCCTCACGTGCACATAGTTCCTGCAAGCTCTCAATATTAGCCTCCGGCTGCACATCATATTCGATACGGTGCAGGATTCTGGCCAGTTCCTTGCGTATTGCCGGGCTGTACAAGCCTTTGAGATTTGCCACCGCCGCTGTGCTGACCGCCGCCCGGAACAGATAGCGGCTGACAGCCAGTTCGTGATTGATATTCACATAGCCCTGCGATTCCCACGCCTCTGCCGTGCTTTCCTCATCGTCCTTATCCCCCGGCACGAAATCAATTTCCTTAAATAAGGTATCATCGAGCAGCCGCACCATTTCACTCTTGGCGTAAAGATGTTTTTCCCTTACAGGAAACTCTCCGGCCTGCAGAGCCGCGAGCACACCGGTATAGCGCACATTGAAAAAATCCCCGTACAACACACCGGTATCCGTCAGCTTGCGGCTGATATCCAGCAGCAGGTCATAGGGTTCATAGGCCCTGGTCAGCAGATTTTCCGCCAACACGGCATCAAAACTCCCCTCGGCAAAGGGCAGTTTTTCCCGGCGGTAGTCCAGAAAATACCACTTGATATTCACCCCGGCGAACTCCGGCAGGTCCGCCGCCTCCTCGATTTCCGTCACGACGGTAAGGCTGGCCTGCGGATACAGGGCCGCAATTTTTTCGATATAAGTCAGACTTTCCAGCAGCAGCCAGCGCATTGGTGCCGGGCCGCCGCTCCAAAAACATGTCAGGTCCTGTTTCATAGGGCAAAATCTCCCTTACGCGCCCACAAGTCAATGCAGGCACGCCAAAAGGCCTGCACGTATGCTGACTTGTCACAGAGGGGCGAATTTTTCACTTCTGCCTGCAGATTTTCCTGCGTAGCCGCCAAAAATGACCGGTCAGCGGCCAGCTGCAGAACGGTTTTCACATAATCACGGGGGCTGTCTGCAATCCATTCCCCATAACCTGCCGCTGTCAGCAGGCTGGCGCCAAACCGCGCGCTATGATGACGGCCGCGCAGTGTGATCACCGGCACGCCCATATAGAGGGCCGTCGCGGTCATTGCCCCGCCATTATAAGGGAAGGTGTCCAGCATGATGTCGATTTCCTGATAGCCGGCCAGATAATTATCCGTTCCCAGGCGCACTTCCGTACGTTCCATGGGCAGGCCGGCTTTTTCCAGGCGTTTCTCCACCGCCTGCCGCCGTTCCGGCAGCCGCGTGGTATCCTGCACAATAAGCCGCGTCCCCGGCAGAAGTTCCATAATCTCACGCCAGCAGCTCAGCACCTCGTTGTTGAGTTTCATAAAATTTTGGAAAGCCCCTAAGGTCAGCACTCCCTTGCCCGCTATTGGCTGCCGCCGGTATTTTTCCATGGCCAGGCTTGGCGTAAAGCAAAACGCCTGCGGCAGCTTTATCAATTCCTCACTAAAGTACCGTTCTGCGCCGGCCGAGTCGAGAATATTATCCGTCAGCAGGCCGTCCATCACGGTAAGGCCGGTCGTATCAAAGTAACCGATAGCGGACAGCTGCACCGGTGCCGGTTTTTTCGCCAGCACCATCAAAGTCAGCCCGCCCCCCGTATGTCCGGAAAGGTCGACCAAAATATCTATTTCGTCCCAGCGGATAGCCTCGGCCATCTCGACCAGATTTTTCCCGGCCAGACAGCGATACACCGGGCCGCTTCCCTGCAGGCGGTGGGTGAAGGTGTCCTCCTCGTCCTCCAGGGCATAGAGATAAGTGCTGGCATAGCGCACGTCCAGGCCCGTCACCAATGCCTCATAAAACCGCGCCGCAGCGCTGTCACAAAAGTTCGTGGCGATAAAGCCGATACGCAGGCGGCTATGGGCTGTCACCTGCCTTACCGGCAAAAGTTCTTCTTCCCGGTAAAGCTCCTGATAAAACTTATGCTGCTGCCATAAATCATCAGCACTTAGCCCCGGCAGATAATGCAGGGCAAACAGATAGCTGGAAAAATGCTCCCTTTGGCTGCGCAGATATTTGTCACACTTTGCCGCATTGCTGTAAGCCGCCGCCGCCCCCTCTGCATCTGCCAAATCATGGAACACCACCCCGTAAAGTTCATGGAGGCGCCATTCTTCGTCCTGGGGCACACTGCCCCGTAAGGCGTCTAATTTCTCCCGGGCCAGCCCGGTTCTGCCATGTTGTAAGCAGTCTATAATCTCCTGCCATTGCGCGTCCATGCCGTCACCTCATTTACCTTTGGATTTTACCCTTAATTCACCAGCCGGAAGTAGGCAATCTCCGGCGGACAGCCCACGCGTACCGGCAGCCAGCTGCCATTGCCGCAGTGGACATAACCCAGCTTATCGCCCAGCCTTATCAGGCCGCGGTTATACTTATATGCCGCAATAAGCGGCTGTCCCCATATTCCGAACTGACCGCCATGCGTATGTCCCGTCAAGGTCAGGGGTATGCCCAATGCCGCACCATCATCAATAAACTCCGGGTGATGTGCCAGTAAAATGGTATGACTAAGCTCGTCCTTCGGTATGTCCCACACCGCCTTCCGTGTCAGCTCCGCTTTTTCTGCCATAAAACTTTCATCGTCCCGGGCAAAGGAATACTCCGCGCCGGCCAGCCACAAATTAGTTCCGGGAACTTTTTCCGCCCGCCCTTCCAAAATGTGTACCCGTGTTTCCTGCAAAAGCGACCGCGTGCGTCCCCAGTCACGATAAATCTCATGATTGCCCAGGCAAAAGTAAATCCCCTTGGGGAATAATTCCACAGCCTCATCCAAAGCCTGCACAGCTGCCGGATTCATCTGCAGATTATCAAACAAATCTCCCGTAACAGCCAAAATATCCGGTTTATCGGCTGCTGCCAGCTGCAGGAGCTGACGCAGGTCGTCCAAGGAAAAGAATCGGCCCAGGTGTACGTCACTGATTTGAGCCACAGTCAGGCCAGCCAGTTCCGGTGCCTGCGGAAACGGCACATCATAATAGCGCTTGATCTGCTGTCTGCGCTCATAATAATAACCGTAGCAGCTGCCGCCCACCATAGCTGCCGGATACAGCGACGCAGCTTTAAGAAAGCGCCGCTTGTTTTTATCCACGGGAATCTTCCTGTATATAAAGCCTGCCAGCACCGCCGGCAGCAAAATAAACAACACGGCAAAAAAAGATATGACCATCACCCAGAACAAACAACCGCCTCCTCTTTGACTGCATATAAATAAATTTCCGTATAAAGCTGTTAAATCCTGCAAAAAAAATAGAATCGGCAGCGCCGATTCCAACAGACTAACTTATAATAGCATAACGTATGACGAAAATATAAATACGCAATTATGCCAGACCACGAAGATGAGCGTTTTCCGCTTGCTGTTCTCTGTAATACCAACGGATGGATTTGCCAATGGCGCACCGAATTGCATCCAGCTCCCCAGCCAGTGCCAGTTTACGCAATTTCGCTACATCAAAGCCATTGACCGACAAGTAACTTGCAGAAAGGAAACCTCCTCGTTTTAAAATCTTGCGATAACTCGCACTATCACGACGGTCCATTTCAATGTTCTTGATAGCCATATAAACAACCCCCCATAATCCCCTATGAAGTATATATTTACATGCTCCTTCTGTGGCGCTTACATTATAGCATATTTGTGTAAACTTGTATATATCTTTTGTAAATTTTTTTACAATTCTTGTAAGTGTTACTTTTTTTTCTTATAATAAGAATAGTTTACAAGCGATTTATCTTGTGTATAAATTTTATTTAGGAGGCTTTCTGATGCTAACAGCGCAAACCAAAGAGTATCCGCTGCCGGACGAGCTGCAGGCCAAAATTGACCTGGTGCTGGAATCCCATGACAATGACCCAACACAGATTGTTGGCATTCTTCTGGACGTGCAGGATTTAAATGAACGCCACTATGTACCGGAACCAACAGCCTACTATCTGGCAGACAGGCTGTCCATACCCGTTACCAACGTATTTGACTGCCTGAATTTTTACAGCGAGTTATCCTCAAAGCCCCGGGCTAAATATCCCATTCAGGTATGCAGCTCGCCAGCCTGCCGGGTAAACCGCATCGATACCGAAAGACTCCTCTCTACCCTGCAGGAACTTCTGGATATCAAGATGGGCGAGATAACCTACGACGGGCGGTTCACGCTCGAACGCACCACCTGCTATGGTGCCTGCGACCGGGCACCGGCCGTGCGTATCAACGGTCATGTCTACGACCATCTTGATACTACCGAAAAAATCGAATCCCTGCTGCGCTCACTGCCTTAAAGGAGGGGAGTCCATGAGTACCACTGTAAAATTCCTAACCAAAAATTTTGGCCAGTACGATACCGCCTCCATTGGTTCATATATGAATATCGGCGGCTTTGCCGCCCTGCGCCAGGCGGTGAACATGAATCCCGAAGATATCTGCACCCTGCTGAGTGAGGCCAAAATCCGTGGCCGCGGCGGCGCCGAGTATCCCTTAGGCCGCAAATGGAGTCAGGCCCGTGCCGTGCAGGGTGAAAACAAAATCATTATCTGCAATGCTGACGAAGGCGAGACCACAACTTTTAAGGACCGGGAACTCATCAAAAATGACCCCTTCAATCTTATCGAGGCCATGATTATAGCCGGCTTTGTCTGTGGTGCCACAGACGGCTATATCTATATGCGCGGCGAATATGCCTGCCACCGCCCTCTGCTGTTAAACGCCATCCGTCAGGCCAAAAACTATGGCTTTTTAGGGGAAAACATCTTAGGCAAGGGCTTTGATTTCAATATCCATCTCTACTCCGGCGGCGGTGCTTACGTCTGCGGTGAAGGCACGGCCCTTATCCGCTCCATCGAAGGCAAGGCTGGACGCCCGCGCATGAAACCGCCCTTTATTAAAGTCAGCGGCCTGTTTGCACGGCCGACCTGCCTCAACAATGTGGAAAGCCTCTCCCTCGTCCCTCACCTGCTGACGGACAAAGAGACTTATATGAACTGCGGCAGCGGTGAATCCATCGGCACCAAACTCATCAGTGTCGCCGGCAACGTCAATAACCCCGGCGTCTTTGAAATCCCCTTCGGCACCACCGTGCGCGAAATCATTTCCGGTCTGGCCGGCGGTGTGCAGCATGACCGCAAAATCCAGCTGATACAATTTGGCGGCGCGTCGGGCAAAGTAGCTGACAGCTCAGTGCTGGACACGCCTTACACCTACGAAGACTTACGCGCGGCCGGCGTCATGGTTGGTTCCGGCGGGCTGCTGGTCATCGACGAACGCACCAGCGTCCTCGACTTCCTGCGCATGAATCAGGAGTTTTTCTCCGAGGAAAGCTGCGGCCAATGTACGCCCTGCCGCGAAGGCAATCTGCACATCAAGATAATCCTTGATAAAATGGCCCACGGTGCAGCCACCAGTGAAGATATCAAAACCATGGGCACCATCGCCCGGGTTATGAGCATGTCCTCCTTGTGCGGTCTGGGCGAAACAGCCCAGAACACCCTGCAATCCGCGATGAAAACTTTTCCTGATGTCTTTGCCCTGGGAGGTACGAATTCATGAGTCAGCTTAACGAAAGCCAAACCTGTGAGATGGTTAATCTCACCATCAACAATATCCCCATACAAGTCCCCAAGGGCACTAAAATCATGCAGGCTGCACGCGAGCTGGGCATTGATATCCCCCATCTTTGCTATCATGAGGACCAGCGGATAAAAGCCCATTGCCGCCTGTGTTCGGTCGAAGTCACCGGCAAGAAACGCCTGCTGGCTGCCTGCTCCACCGAAGTATGGGAAGGCATGGACGTCCACACTGACACCCAGATTGTCCGTGACACGCAGGTGTCCATTCTCCAGCTCATGCTGGCCAATCATAAAAAAGACTGCCTGAGCTGCTCCCGTAATCAGAACTGTGACTTACAGCGTCTGTGCAGCCGCTTTAATATTTTGGAATCACCTTTGCCCAGCGTAGTAAAGGAAGAGCCCCCCATTGTCACCAATCCGGCCATCGTCCGCGACCCGGCCAAATGTATCCGGTGCGGCCGCTGTATCCGGGCCTGCAAGGACGTACAGGGCATTGCCGCCCTCACCTACGCCGGACGCAGCAGTGACATTGTGGTAACCACCGCCTTCAACAAGCCCATGGAGGCTACTGACTGCATTCTCTGCGGCCAGTGCAGCCTCGTATGCCCCACTGGCGCCATCGTCGAAAAGGACGACACCCAAAAGGTTCTCGACGCCCTGCAGGATAACAGCAAACATGTAATTGTGCAGGTTGCCCCCTCCGTCCGTGTAGCCTTAGGTGACGCCTTTGGCTTGGAACCCGGTGCCATCGTCACCGGACAGATGGTCACAGCCTTAAAAATGTTGGGCTTTGACAAGGTCTTTGACACCAACTTTGGCGCTGACCTGACCATTATGGAGGAAGGTCACGAGTTTTTACACCGCCTCGAAAACGGCGGCACACTCCCGATGATGACCTCCTGCAGCCCGGGCTGGGTTAACTATATGGAAAAACACTTCCCCTCCTGCATAAATCACCTGTCCTCAGCCAAGTCCCCCATGAGCATGTTCGGGGCCATTGCCAAGACATACTATGCCGACAAGGCCGGCCTTAAACCGCAGGATATCGTCACCGTGTCCATCATGCCCTGCACCGCGAAGAAATACGAGGCCGCCCGTCCGGAAATGGGCCGTGACGGCTATCGCGACGTGGATATCGTCCTCACCACCCGTGAGCTTATCAAACTCATCAAATACGTTGGCCTGTCCATCGGCAGGCTCCCGGAAAATGACTTTGACAGTCCGCTGGGCCTGTCCACCGGTGCCGGTGCCATCTTCGGCGCAACCGGCGGCGTAATGGAGGCCGCCCTGCGCACCGTCTATGAAAAAATCACGGGCAAGACCTTGGACAAATTAGAATTTATGGACGTCCGCGGCTTTGCCGGCATTAAGGAATGTACCGTAAAACTCCCCGGCCGTGACGTCCGCATTGCCGTGGCTCATACCCTCAAAAATGCCCGCATTATCATGGAGCAGGTCAAGAAGGGCACCAGCCCCTATGATTTCATCGAAATCATGGCCTGCCCCGGTGGCTGTATCGGCGGCGGCGGTCAGCCCATCGGCACTACCAACACCATACGCCAAAAACGCATGGCCGCCCTCTACGAAATCGACCGTAACCTCCCCCTGCGCAAATCCCACGAAAACCCGGATATCCTCACCCTGTATAAAGACTTTCTTGGGGAACCACTCGGGGAAAAAGCCCACGAACTGCTGCACACCCACTACCATAAAGTCGACAAGCCCTATAGTTTTAACTAAAAAATTCCACAAAAAAGGAGCCGCACGCGGCTCCTTTTTTCAGCTTATTGTCGTGTACTGACTAACTGCGCCCTAAACGCGGCCTGTGCTGATGACTTTCCGGAGCGTTTGACGCTTTGCGTCTCAGCGCAGGAAAGTTATTAGCACGGGCCTTGCGCCTTATAACATCGCTTTGGCCTCACGCCAGCAGCGACATTATCTTTTTATCCAATATCTCCAAATTATTCGTCGAAATACTCAGCACCATCGTCCCCTTATCCACTTCCCCCTTAGCCTTTTGCGTACAAGCATGGGACACAGCATTCGTATTGATGACCAGAATATCCGTACCACTCAGTTTATCACAGTCAAAATTCTTACTGCTGCCGACGATTTTAAACAGCGGATGACGTTCTGCCACCTTGGCCTGCCAGGCCTCCGTACCGCCAATGACCGCTACCTTAAACGGCAGGTCAGCAAAGCAGTCCTGCGGTTCTTCCTCTGCCGCAGTTTCTTCCGCCACCGCTGACAAGTCATTTTCAGCCTCCGTCCTGACTGTCAACGGTTCGTATTTTCTGAGGCGGTCCCTAAGTTCCGTAAGCTGCTCCTGCAAGCGGATACTTTCTACTACACTGTCCTGATAACGCGTCTTATAATTTGTATTTTCCCGACGCAGCTCCTCATTTTCCGCCTGCAAAGCCGTGCATAATCGTTCCAGTTCCTCTAAGCGTTTTAATACTCCCTTGCGCGGATTTTCCTGCTTAATATTTCTCACACCTTTATTTTTTCTTCCCTCGCAGATAGCGTACTGCTGCCAGTCCGGCCTCTGCCCCCTGATAAACAGCCTTGGCTATCTGCAGCAGGCCGCCCGTACAATCGCCGGCGGCAAACAGTCCCGGCACGTTGGTAGCCATGTGTTCATCAACTTTAATATTGCTGCCGGCAAGCTGTACGCCCAGCTTTTTGGCAATAGCCGTACTGCCGGCTGTCCCCAGGGCCACAAACACACCATCTAAAGGCAGGCTGCTGCCATCAGCAAATTCTACCCGGCTCAGCTTTTCCGTCCCCTGCAGAGCCGTTATTTTTCCTGCATATACCGTCATTTCCGGCGGCGGTTTCACGGCTGGCTGCTCACCATTGGTGAGCAGTACCACCCGGGCCGCATGCGGCAGCAAGGTCTGAGCCTCATGCAGCGCATACTCGCCGGCACCGATAACCCCCACGTTTTTGCCACGATAAAAAAAAGCATCACAGATGGCACAGTAACTGACGCCCTTGCCGGTAAATTCCTGCAGTCCCGGCACCTGCAAAGTCTGACGGGCCGCACCAGTCGCCACGATAACACTGTCAGCCGTAATTGTCCGGGCTTTGGTCACGGCCTTAAAGCCGGTAAAATCATCATTATAGCCCAGGTCCAGCAGTTCTTCTGTCACGAACTCCACGCCGAGCCCCCTGGCCCCTTCTATGCCCTTGGCATACAGCTCAGCACCGCTTATCCCCTCGGCAAAGCCATAGTAATTTTCTATCTTCTCTGCCCGCCACAAGCCGCTAAGTTCCACACCACCGCTGATAACCGTAACTTCCGCGCCGCCTCTTTTGGCATACATGGCCGCCGATACGCCGGCCGGGCCTGCCCCAATAATCAGTACCTTTGCCATATTTTCACTCCTTTTACCTTAGCTAAATATAACAAAGGACCGGCCATTTTTCCGTGAGCCGGTCACCATATTTACTCCACAAACTGCCCCAGCACATAGAAGTTGGCATGAGCCTTGGCAAAAATCTTGCCCTGCTTGCTCTGCAGCTCGCACTCACAAGTCATGGTATGCCGGCCATCATGCAGCACTTTGGCCGTGGTTACCACGGTTTCCGTCAGCGGCACAGCATGCATGAAATCCGTGGTCAGGCTGATGGTTACAACTTTTTTGTTGCAGGCCAGGCAGGCGGCCCCCATGGCTGTGTCCGCCATAGTCATCAACACGCCGCCATGGGCAATGCCATACAGGTTGGTATGCACTTCATCAACAGGCAGTTCCAGACGCACCTCTCCCGTCGCCAAGGGCTGCACCTTGATATGCAGATATTCCACAAAGGGATTATGATGGTAAAACCTGATTATCTGTTCCTGTAGCTCCGTAAGTTCCCCAGACATAAACGCGCCTCCACAAATCAAAATCTCTTTTTATTTTATACCACCTGCGCCCCTCTGGCAATAACAAAGGGCGCACAGCCTACGCCGTGCGCCCCTGTAAGTCATATTATTTCTGGTTGGCAGCCTTAACTTCAGCCAGTTTCGGTCCCATAATGCGCTTATAGGATTCAACACCCGGCTGGTTGAAAGCGTCCACGTTGGAGAGCTCGCCTTCGTATGCTACGGACATAGCCAGCATGTAAAGGAGTTCGCCGAGATGGTAAGCATTGAGTTTCGGCAGCGTAAAGCAAGCATTGTAACGCTTGTTGGAGGCCAGAGCGTCAGCATTGGACTGACGGGCCACTTCCAGTGCCTGGCCCATGGTTACGCCGGAGATATCGGAAAGTTTCTTAGCCTCTGGGAATACATCGGGGATAACCAGGTCATTTTCCCAGTCAGCCAGGCGAATGAACTGAACAACCTTGTTCAGCTTGCCTTCCTGATGCTGCTGCGTCTGGGAATGCATATCCGTCGTGCCGACAGCCACGAGCGGCGTACGGCCGTAGCAAACTTCTTTGCCGTCCTTGTTGAACTGCTTGCCGAGGGATTCAGCGAGCAGCTGAATGTACCATTCGGAAACGGATTTCAGATAGTCACCATACGGCATCATAACTTCGATATCGCGGCCGTGCTTTTCCGCAGCAGCGAACTTCAAAGCGGCATTGAGCATAGCCGGGTTCTGCCAAATATCGTCGTTCTGGCAAGCCTCGTCCATAGCCTTGGCACCATCGAGGAAGGACTGAATGTCAAAGCCAATGCAGGCAGCCAGCGTCAGGCCCACTTCACAGAAAATCGTGAAACGGCCGCCCACACCATCGGGTACAGCAAACTGCGGCCAGCCTTTTTCGATGGCCAGTTTCTTGAGGAGCGTCTGCTTTTCCATGTTGGGGTCAGTTACAGCTACAACTTCCACATCAATATCAGCGTATTTCTGCAGTGCGTCATAGATAACCATGAAATTGCTCATGGTGTCAAGCGTGCCGCCGGACTTGGAGATAACGAGCAGCAGCACTTTGAGGTTGCGCTTTTCATGGGACTTGGTAACCTTGGCGCTATTTTCCAGGTAATGAATGATATCACCGGTACGGCGCGGGTCAATGTTCTGACCGCTGAATACAACCTTCGGGAAACCATCGCGTTCTTCCTTGGACAGCTCGTTCCAGAATTCGCCGCAGTGCACATCAAAGAGCACCTTGTTGCCGAGGTAGGAACCGCCGATACCCAGGGAAACTACAACGTCTACATTATTTTTTACATGAGCAGTGAGTTCGCCCAGCTTTTTCAGCGAGCTGGGGCTGTTGAGATTGCCTTCCTTTACATAGGGCAGCTGGGAGAACAGAACCTTTTCCGGCTCGCCGTCCTTGGACAGATGAGCACGGATAAAGCCCTTCTCACGCATAACCTTCATGGCCTCATGAGCCTTCTTTAAATCTTCTTCATAGCTTTTCAGGTCAGCCTCTGTAACCTTACCTTCGCCATAGAGGTTTTCATAATCAAACTCAAAACCGGATGCAAGTTTCAAACTCATTTTGTACACTCCTCTGATTCATTCCAAATTGCTATTGTTACATACATATTGATTATAACGCAGTTGTTCAAATTTTACCATAGGTAAAATTACCTATTGGCGTTTCGTCGGTATGACATAACGCAGTTATTCCAATTTTTCCACAGGAAAAATTACCAATTTGCGTTTCGGCTCCTTTAAAAAATGCCTCTCGACGTATTAAGTTTTCTCTGAAAATTACGAAATACTATATATGAGAATCTGTGAAGATATTGTCGATTTAGCGAAAGGAGGGCTGACCTATGGCTATGGTAATTGCCAACAACAGTGCTGCACAACTGACCTTAGGCCAGCTGAATAAAAACATCTCCCAGCTCAACAACAATCTGAACAGGATTTCCACGGGCAGGAAAATCAATCATGCTGGAGACGATGCCGCCGGCTTCGCCATCAGCGAAAAAATGCTAACCCGGATTCGATCTCTAGAACAGGATGAACGCAATGTACAAAACGGCTCATCTCTGGTCAAAGTGGCTGCGGGAGGCATAGATTCCATTGTGGACGAACTGCGCAACCTGAAGGAACTGTCTCTGAACGCCGCCAACGATACAAACACCGATTTAGACAGGGCCACCTTACAGCGGGAATTCAACCAGCGACGAGCCAATATCGACAGTATCGCCATGGAAACCAATTACAATGGAAAAATCCTGCTAGACGGCACCTATAGCAAAAGGAGCATTGACATTATCACTACCACGGTGATTCCGGGTACAGAACCCGAGCCAGGAGATTCCTGGCTCAAGCCCACTGACCCCGACAATGTAGGGCCGGATACAGATAGCCCCCCTGTCTATTCAGGAGTAGTAGAACCTACTGGGGATCCCATTATTGTCAGCGACCGTGACGTCATTACCCAGTCTGGTGTCTATGCCATTCAAAGTATCACTGGCAGCAGGGCCAGAATCACCATTGCCGAAGGTGTACGCGATGTAAAATTCATTTCCGGCAACCCTGCCGGCGAAGCCCTTAGCAATATCCATATCACTGGCCCAGCAGATGGCAACGCCAATATCTGGATTGAAGATTTAACCATTCTTAATACAGACAACACCTCATTTCTCACATTTCAAGGAGGAAATAATCACTTGAATTTCAAAGGTACAAACACCTTGAACTTCAGCCAACCTACCACTGAGAATATGGGCTTCAATCTAGGTGCTTATGCTGATATTCATGTAGGGGGTGGGCTCACTTTAGAAGGTGGAACTGATGGCAGCGGCTCACTGATATTCAATCATAATACTTGGAGCAGCGGTGCCATGATTGGTTCAAACGGAAGTGACGTAACAGGAAGCGGGGATAATATATCCTCCCCCATTACAATCAATAGCGGTTCCTATACCTGCAATGTAACTCAAGTCCGGGCTGGTGCTTTTATTGGTTCCGGCTGCAATTCCGGCATTGGTGACATCACTATTAAAGGGGGAACTTTTGTTGATAACAGCCGTCATGATGTTACCATTGGCAGTGGCTCCAGTGGCAACGCCCCCAGCTACTGTGGAAATATTACCGTCAAAAATGCCACCATAACCGCTCTTGGTAAGGATTATGACCCCGTCATTGGTAATGGCTATAAAGATGGCACTTGTGGGAATATCTATGTGTCCAACTCCAAAATCCATATTGAAAATAACAAGGGAGCTGGTATTGGCAGCTCCTACGAAGGCAAATGGACCAGCAATATCACCGTGGAAAACACCGAACTCATTGTCAAGAGCAAAACCGGTGCCGGCATTGGCACTGGCGAAAATGGCCAGGTGGGCAATATCACCATCAAGAACTGCGACCTGACCCAGGTGGTAAGCGAACAGGGCGAATATGTAGGCCGGGGCGTTAATGGTATTTGTGGCATAGTGAAAATTAATGAAGTGGAAATCCCTGCCGGTGACCCAGGCAATCAGCCTGGGGGTGGCGGCGTTCCGGGCGTGTATGATACCATCGTGACCAGCGTCGAGACCCACACCGTCTACAATCCGCTGGTAATACACGATGGTACCAAAGCCAATCAAGCCATCAACATCTACATCAACGATATGCGCACGACCGCGTTGAAAGGACAAATTACCGACAGCGAGGGGAATTTTGTCAATCCCGAGGATTTGGACAGACTGCGCAATTTAAGCGGTGACACTGCCGCCTATCAGGAATATGTGCAGGTTTTGCAAGAAGCTGACGGCAAAACGCTCGATGATATATCCATTACTACACAACACGGAGCCACAGTGTCGCTGCGTGTCATTGACGGCGCATTGGAATACGCTTTGGGCGAAGCCACTACTATGGGCGCATACCTGTCCCGTTTAGAACACACCGCCAGCAATATCGTAACCGCTAACGAAAACACCGTGGCCAGTGAAAGCACGCTGAGCGATGCCGATATGGCCAAGGAAATGAGCCAATACACCAAAGCCAACGTGCTTCTCCAAGCCTCCCAATCCATGCTGGCGCAAGCCAACCAAACCTCCGCCAGTGCGCTGGGGTTGTTGCAATAAGCTCACAGCTCTTTTTTTGCAAGTTTGTTTCATCCTCGCTTAAGTATTTCACCATAAATCACGATATAACTTATGATGAAGGCAGGAGGAGGGCTTTGTGCCATCCTCTTTAGGTCGTGAAAAAGGAGCGTGGGATCATGGCAATGACTATCATGAACAACGCTGCCACGGCAATGACTCTTGGTGAGCTGAATAAAAATATTTCCCGGGTTGGCAAGCAGCTCAAAAAAGTTTCCTCGGGCATGAGAATCAACAGCGCGGGGGACGACGCATCGGGCTACGCCATCAGCGAGAAAATGCGTGTGCGGATTCGCGGTCTTGAGCAGGACGAGCGGAATGTACAGAACGGCTCGTCACTCATCAGCGTGGCGGCGGGAGGAATCGAGTCCATCATAGAGGAGCTTCGCAATCTCAAGGAACTTTCGCTGAATGCCGCCAACGACACAAATACCGACCTTGACCGTGCTACGCTTCAAAAAGAATTTGACCATCGTCGGGCGAACATCGACAACATCGCTTTGGAGACGAACTACAACGGAAAGATTCTGTTGGATGGCACGTACGGGAGAAAAAGCACTGATATTGAGATAACCTCGACCGGCACAGACACGCCGGGAGAAACCATTACGACAAACATTCTTCAGCCCACCGATCCAAGCAAGGTAGGACCAACAAATACGGTGATTCACTCTGGCGCGGTCGAGCCGACAGAAATAAGAGATACCATCAACGACCACTATTATACGGTAGGGCAAAGCGGAGTATATGCTTTGGACAGCGGCGCATCTAAAATCGTGATTGCTAACGGCGTGCATGATGTGAAATTTGTACAGGCAAGTGGCGCAACGCTTACGAATATTCATATCACCGGGCCTTCTGACGGAAATACAAATCTTTGGATTGAGGATTTAACCCTGACCAATTCGGATAATACATCGTTTATTAAATTTCAAGGTGCGAACAACACCATGAATTTCAAGGGGACGAATACCTTGAATTTCAATCAGTCCAACATAGTTTATGGGGATCTTCATGCCGTTATCCATGTGGGAGGCGGTCTTACCATTGAAGGCGGTGCGGACGGCTCAGGTTCACTGATATTCAATCATCAGACAACGATTAGCGGCGCACTGATAGGTTCAAACGGCAACCATGGAATCGGCGGTTCCCCTGATGATTTGTCTTCGCCGATTACAGTAAACAGCGGTAACTACACTTCTAATATGACGGGTCTTGCTATCCGTTATGGGGCGTTTATCGGCTCCGGGAGTTTGTCTGGCATTGGAAACATAACCGTCAATGGAGGAACTTTTGTCGATAACGGTGCAATGGATGGCGGCTCGGATGTTACAATTGGCAGCGGCTCTGGCTGGAACAACTACCAAGCCCAAACCCAAGGATTTCGTGGAGCCTACTGCGGGGATATTGTTATCAAAAATGCTACGATAACAGCCGCCGGCAGGGGCGGCGACCCTTGCATAGGCAGCGGCGCAGACAACAGTACCTGTGGAAATATCTATGTGGGCAATTCTCAAATTGAAATAACCCCAGCAGCAAATACAGCAACATCAAGCGTTCCGGCTATAGGCAGTTCTTACGAAGGGAAATGGGACAGCAATATCACTGTGGAAAATAGCATTATATCTGTCACCAGCAAGACCGGTGCCGGCATTGGCACCGGAGAAAACGGGCGAGTGGGCGACATCACCATCAATAACTGCGATTTGACACAGGTTGTGAGCAAACAAGGGGAATATGTAGGACGCGGTGTAAACGGACAATGCGGTGTCGTAACGATTAATGGTGTGCAAATTGATCCAAACTCTCCCGGCAATCAGCCGGGCGGTGATGGAACTGTTGAAGGAACAGAAACCACATCATCAACGATACCCGGGGAAAAGACAATCATAACGAAAGTTATCGGCAATCCTCTGGTCATTCATCACGGCACGAAATCGAACGAGGCTATCAACGTCTTTATCAACGATATGCGTACTACGGCGCTGAAGGGAAAGATTACGGATGACACCGGAGCCTTTGTTGACCCGATGGACCTTGATCATCTCCGAAATCTCAGCCACAATCCCAAAGCGTACCAAGCCTATGTGGACTTGCTTCATGAGGCGGACGGCAAGACGCTCAATGATGTGTCGCTTACCACACAGCACGGAGCCAGCGTTGCCATCCGCGTCATAGATGGTGCGCTGGAGTATGCGCTGAGCGAGGCGACAACCATGGGCGCGTATCTATCGCGGCTTGAGCACACGGCAAATAATATCGTAACAGCGAACGAGACCACCGTCGCGTCAGAGAGCACAATAAGAGACGCTAACATGGCGAAGGAGATGGCAGAGTACACGAAAGCAAATGTGCTCAGTCAGGCATCCCAATCCATGCTGGCGCAAGCCAATCAAACCTCCGCCAGTGCGCTGGGGTTGCTGCAGTAAGTTCATAGCACATAAAAACCTCCCCTTTTTAGGGGAGGTTTTCAGTATTTACATATATTTTCCTTAGGACAGGTAGGGTTTCACCGCCACAGCCATGGCGTCCTTAGCGGCCTGTGCCTCAGCGAGGTCTTTGCCCTTCGTGGTATAGTAAGCCTTGATTTTCGGCTCAGTGCCGGACGGGCGAATGATAACGGAAGAACCGTCTTCCAGTTCGTAGGTCAGCACATTGGCTTTCGGCAGGCCCGTAGCAGCGGTGTCAAGGTAATCGATAACCTTCGTAACCTTCTTGCCAGCCAGTTCCTTAATCGGGTCTTTACGCAGATTTTCCATCATGCCCTTCATCTTGTCCATGCCGGACAGACCCGGGAACTCGAAACTATCTACTTTGTTGAGATAACGGCCATACTGGCTGTAGATTTCTTCCAGACGCTGTTTGATGGAAGAACCCGTGCTGCGGTAATAAGCAGCCATTTCACAAATCAGCATGGAGGCCACGATAGCGTCCTTGTCGCGGACATAGGGGCCAGCAAGGTAGCCATAGCTTTCTTCAAAGCCAAAGATAAAGCGGTCTTCCTCGCCCTTTTTCTCCAGGCCGAGAATCTGGTCGCCAATCCACTTAAAGCCCGTCAGCGTGTGGCGGAGTTCTACGCCGTAATGTTTAGCCACAGCATCAGCCAGCGGCGTGGACACGATGGATTTTACAGCTACAGGGTCTTTAGGCATAGTGCCTTTTTCCTGACGGCCGGCACAGATATAATCAAGGAGCAGCACGCCCATCTCGTTGCCGGAAACCAGTTCATAGGAACCGTCCGGACACTTCATGGCGATACCGACACGGTCAGCATCCGGGTCAGTGGCGAGCATAAGGTCAGCGCCCTCTTTCTTCGCCAGTTCCACGCCTTTTTCCATAGCCGCGAGGATTTCCGGATTCGGATAAGAGCAGGTGGTGAAATAGCCGTTGGGATATTCCTGTTCCGGCACAATCGTCACATTATCAATGCCGATATCGCGCAGGACACGGGTAACAGGCACAAGGCCAGTGCCATTAAGCGGGCTGTAAACGAGTTTCAGACCAGCCGTCTTGCAAAGGCCGGGACGTACCTGGCAAGCCTCGATATTTTTGTACAAGCCTTCCTTGCAGTCCTCACCGACAAATTTAATCAGGCCCTTTTCTACGCCTTCAGCAAACGGCATGTATTTGGCACCTGTGAGCACATCGGTTTTCTGAATAGCATTGTAAACAACGTCAGCAGCGTCGTCCGTCATCTGACAGCCGTCCGGGCCGTAGGCTTTGTAGCCGTTGTACTTGGCCGGATTGTGGCTGGCCGTCACCATGATGCCGGCGTTGGCTTTATAGAAACGGGTGGCAAAAGAAAGGGCAGGTACCGGCATGGGCTCGTCGTAAATGCGCACGTTAATGCCATTGGCAGCCAGAACGCCGGCAGCCTCCTTGGCAAAAGTCCAGCCTTTAAGACGGGTATCGTAGCTGATAGCCACTGTCTGCGTGCCGCCTTCACCTTTTACCCAGTCAGCGACCCCCTGCGTAGCCTGACGTACTACCCAGATATTCATGCGGTTGGTACCGGCGCCCAATGTCCCGCGCAGGCCGGCCGTACCAAACTGCAGCGCAGCTGCAAACCGTTCTTTGATAGCGTCATCGTCACCTTCAATGTCCCGCAACTCTTTCCCCAGGTCGCAGTCAATCAGGTCAGCTCCCAACCAGCGTTTGTATTCATCTTGATACATAAAAAATCCACCCTTCTTTAGTTTGTGTCAACATATATATTATATATACAACAAAGCTGGGTAAAATCCTGCCTATAAATGTAAATCAATGTAAAAACTTTCTGTAATACTTTTTATCATCAGCCGTATGTATATACGTAACACCAACACACAAGGGTAATACCCCACACGAAGGGAGACATTCATCATGAGCAAAAAAATTGAAATCACTGAATTGGAATTAGCACAGGTAGCCGGCGGCCGCCCCAGGATTCGTCTCCACGGCCCGCGCCGCAAACCATTTCAGACGATTACAGATATCATCGACGTAATAAAGACCATTGTAAATCCGCCGAAAAAGGACACGCCTGCCCCGACACCCACCACTCAGCCCCCTGAGAAAAAAATTGCCTAAGGTGTTTTTCCAAACACCGCAATAAAAAAGCCACCCTCGACCAAAAGGGTGGCTTTTTTTGTCCAAATAGCGGACTTACGCGTCGCAGGCAGTCAACCTGCGACGCATGTCGTTGTTCATGCGACATTTACCTTTGTTGCGCGACTTCTTGCTTTCTTTGATTGCAGGATTGTCTGCCAACTATCTGTTTAGCGTGCTGATGAAATAGCACAGCCATCAGTAAGCACCTCGGGCAAAAGTCAGCCGTAGAGGGAGAAAAGCCGTCCAAGACCAAGTGGAAGGCTTTTCGTATGCCCATTTTAGCTGTACTTTTTCCGAAATGTCCTTCTCGTCCAGAAGAACGCAATGGCCAGTGGTATGCACGAGCCGGCCCAGGCCATGGGGTTGGCTACGCAGGCGCCGAAGTAGCCCCAGATTTCACAGAGAAAGATGGCCGCACCGGCACGCATGAACAGTTCCATAACACCGGCAATAGTAGGCACGACACTCTGCCCCAAGCCTTGCAGTGTGTAACGGAAGATGAAGAGCAACGCCAAAATCCAATAGTTCACGCCGTTGACAATCAGGTACATATGCCCCATTTCCACAACTTCCTGCTGGCCTTCACCAACGAACAATTCCATGATGAACGGGCCGGAGAGAATCAGAACCACTGCCGCGAGAATGCTGAATCCCACGGACATATAACTGCATTTTTTCACACCCTCAGCAATGCGGTCATACTTTTGTGCGCCGTAGTTCTGCGCAGTATAGGCTGCCATAGCAAGGCCAAAAGACATCATGGGCATCAACGCAATGGAGTCTACCTTCTGCGCCGCCGCATAGGCCGCCACGGCAGTCGGGCCGAGATTATTGAGCGCCACCTGCAGAATGACCGCACCGATGGCGATAATCGAGGACTGAAAACCCATGGGCAGCCCCAATTTCAAATGAGCCTTTAATACCGGCCAGCTAAGCTGCCAGTCCTCACGATACGTCCTGAGCACCGGCACTTTTTTGCAAATATAAATGTAACAAATCACATTCCCCAAAAACTGTGCGGCAATGGTAGCCAGCGCCGCGCCGGGAATCCCCCAGCCGAGCACCAGAATCGCAATCGGTTCCAAAATGATGTTGATGATAAGCGCCGTAGCCAAAACCACCGTAGGCATGCGGCTGTCACCCAAAGCACGCAGCAGGTTCGTCTGTGTCTGCAGGCAGACGAACATCACAATGCCGCCGAACACGATACTGATGAAAGAGTACGCGCCTTCCAAAATTTCCGGCGGTGTCTGCATCCAGATTAAGAGCTGCCGGCACAAGGACACGCCCAC
Source organism: Selenomonas sp. AE3005 (assembly GCF_905233635.1). Lineage (GTDB taxonomy): Bacteria > Bacillota > Negativicutes > Selenomonadales > Selenomonadaceae > Selenomonas_A. The sequence continues at coordinate 68,953 of NZ_CAJODG010000012.1, forward strand.
GATGGTCAGCACTACGGCCTCCAAAAAGGATAATATCGCGCAGGCCGCTGCGCTTTGGCGTACTCCCTGGTAGTCTTTAGCCCCGTAGCGCTGTCCCGTGTAAATGGTTATGCCCGTAGAAAAACCAATTACAAAGCCCAGCATGAGAAACATAAGGCTGCCGGTACAGCCCACTGCTGCCAGCGCCTCCACGCCGAGAAAACGGCCGACAATCAACGTGTCCACGAAGGCGTAAAGCTGCTGAAAGATATTGCCGGCAATCAACGGCAGGGTAAAAAAGAGGATGAGCCGGGCCGGCTCACCATGCGTAAGATTCTTTGTCATTCAAGGTACCTCGTAACCATCGCTCGCAGAATCTCCTGCAGCACCGTCACATTGTCATCCAAAGCTCCCACGCTGGGCTTTAGCTTATTGTAATGGAAGTCATGACGGCGATTTGTCCTGTAGTCGGCAGGATAGGCTATGACCTCCACGCCGTTTTTAGCAAAGTTCAGCACTGAACGGCGCATGTGAAAGGCTGATGTCACCAAAATCGGCTTTTGCAGGCCGCGCTCGCGCATTATTTCCGTGGAAAATTTTGCGTTCTGGATGGTGTTGATGCTCTTGCCCTCCACGATTATCTTATCCTCCGGCACGCCCAAATCCATCAAAATGCGTTTGGCTATCACAGCCTCGGGCCCGGAATCGCTGTAAACCTGTCCCCCCGAAAGAATAATCGGAACATCAAGTTTTCTTTGCAGGCGCACCGCTGTAAGCAGGCGGTTAGCCGGAGATGAACAAAGCGTTCCTCTGCCGCTGACATCAGGTGTATCAGGAAAAGCTCCGCCCCCCAGCATGATGATAACATCACCCTGCGGATTTTCCGGCGGCACATACGCCCCTTCCAACGCTCCCATAATGCGTTCGGACACCAAACTTGTACAACACAGATAAAACACAAATACCAAAGCAGCAAGCATGCCAGCCAGCCTCTTTTCTCTTCTCTTATACAGGCACCATGCCACATACCAAAGCCCGAGAAAAAAAATTCCCGGTGGCAGCACCCAGGCAGCGCCGAATTTTAATAAGTAGACCATTTTAATCTCCAAAGCAACATGAAAAAAGCCGCCCATGCGGCACACGGCGACCTTTCTCCAAATAAACTATTCAATAAAACAGGGAGAGTCGACGCACCACACATCAACTGTCCTTTTCTTATGCTTAATTATAACGCATAAATAATCTCTTGGCAATATTTTAGCTCTGACTCAGCAAAGAGTTTATATACTGCTGGGCTGTCCGGCCGGACAGTCCGGAGTGGCTCATTTCCCACTTGACAGCACCGGCGCGCAGTTCTTCGGCCGTGAGTTTTATTTCCGGATGACGGGCCGCGATATTTTCCACAATGGCAAAGTATTCCTTTTGATTGGGTTTAAAGTAGCCGATGGACAAGCCAAAGCGGTCAGCCAGGGACAATTTTTCCTGCACCGTATCATTAGGATGAATATCCGGGTCCATGAATTCAGCCCGGTCGTCCATGCGTTCTTTAATCAGATGACGGCGGTTGCTGGTGGCGTAAATAAGTATATTATCAGGCTTGACCTCCAGGCCGCCTTCAATGACCGCTTTAAGATATTTGTACTCGATTTCAAATTCTTCAAAGGACAAATCATCCATGTAAATGATGAACTTATAATTGCGGTTCTTGATTTGGGCGATAATCCGCTGCAGATAGCGGAACTCATGCTTATACACCTCAATCATGCGCAGGCCCTGGTCATAGTACTCGTTCAGGATAGCTTTGATACTGGTGCTCTTGCCTGTACCGGCGTCACCATAAAGCAGCACATTATTGGCCTTGCGCCCCGCCACAAATGCCTCTGTATTGGCCACGAGCCGCGCCTTCTGGCTTTCATAACCAACGATATCCGTCAGGCTTATCTCCCCCGTTGTCGTAATGGGTTCGAGCAGATGCCCGGTCGTTTCCAGTTCCGGCGATACCCGGAAGGCCTTATTGAGCCCCAGCATGCCCACGCCAAAGCGGTAGTAAAAGTCCGTCACCGCTGTCAGCATAGCAGCTGCACTGTCTGTTTCCCCAATGCGCTGGCATAAATAGCGTACCTTGTCGCTGACGCTCTTATTGTAAATCTGCTGACTCTTTTCCACCGCCGTGTACTCCTTGATAACGGTGAAACAATTTATCCCCAAAGCCTGTTCCAGCGGCGAAAAATCAAAATCCCACAGCTCCTTAAAGATTTGCATGTCATTTTCCGCAAACTGGCGGACGCTGCCCTCAACCGCACCGCGTTTTTCACAGACCAGCGTAAACGGCGCCTCCGTTGTGGCCAGCAAAAAAGCTAAATAGGAGTGCCACAAATTCCCATTAAAACCATAACGGGTTGCCACATCGAGCAGCCGGTTTATCTCGGTCAGCACTTCACTGCACAGCGCTGACTGGTCATAATCCTGAGTCTGCCAGCGCTGGTAAATCCCTGCCAGACGATAGAGAATAGCGTCCTTTCCCAAATTACGATAAATGATAAGCCGTGCTGTCAACTGATGCATTAGTGTAACCCCCTTGTATTGTAAATACCGTCCTCTCCATTTTAACACATATTTGTGCTCCGTGACCACAGAAAATACATATCCGTAATGTTGACAACCCTGCAATGACGTGATAGGATAAACTGAGCAAACCGTTGAGGCGGGAGTAACGTCAGTATCAGCCCTTACAGAGAGTCCGGGACAGCTGGGAGCCGGATAGCAAGCGAACTGGCAAATGGGCCGCTGAGGGCGCACCGAACACTGAAACAGTCAGTAGGCTGCGACGCTGGACACGCGTCAGTTGTCAGAGATATGACGGTATCTCGTTAAGAGCATGGCTCAGCCATGAAACAGGGTGGCACCGCGAAGTATATTCGTCCCTGACAGAATTTTTCTGTCGGGGATTTTTTAATGCCCTGACAGGTCAAAGGAGCTATCACTATGGAAAACAAAGAAACTACCGACAAAAAAATCATTCTCTCCGGTATTCAGCCCACCGGCGTATTCACCTTGGGCAATTATCTGGGCGCAGTTAAGAACTGGCAGAAAATGCAGGAAGACTACAACTGCTATTATTTCATCGCTGACCTGCACTCCCTCACGGTTCATATCGACCCGACGAAACGCAAACAGCAGACCTTGCAGGCCTTTGCGCTGCTGCTGGCCTGCGGCATTGACCCGGAAAAGAGCCTGCTTTTCGTCCAGAGCCATGTCCGCAGCCATGCGGAAATGGGCTGGCTCATGAGCTGCTGCTCCCAGTTTGGTGAGCTCAGCCGCATGACGCAGTTTAAAGATAAGTCCAGCAAACACCCGGAAAACATCAACGCCGGTCTGTTCACCTACCCGGCGCTGATGGCCGGCGATATTCTGCTTTATCAGGCTGATTATGTACCTGTAGGTGCTGACCAGACGCAGCATTTGGAATTCACCCGGGATATCGCTACCCGTTTCAATCACAACTACGGGGAAATCTTCAAACTGCCGGAAGGCTACTTCCCCAAAGCCGGGGCCCGTGTCATGAGCCTGCAGGAGCCCACGAGCAAGATGAGCAAGTCCGACACGAATCCCAAGGCCACGATTTCCATTTTGGACGAGGAAAATGTCATTCTCAAAAAATTCAAGAGTGCTGTCACCGACAGTGAGGCCGTGGTCTGCTATCGGGAAGATAAGCCCGGTGTCAGCAACCTCATGACCATTTACTCGGCCATCACCGGCAAGTCCATGGCTGAAATCGAAACCGAATTTGCCGGCAAGGGCTACGGTGACTTTAAGGCTGTCGTCGGCCAGACTGTTGCTGACGAATTAAAGCCCGTCCGTGAGAAATACAAGGAACTCATGAGCGACCGCAAACATTTGGAAGAACTCATGCGTGACGGTGCACAAAAAGCCGAATACATCGCCCGCAAAACTCTTTCCAAGGCTAAGAAAAAATTAGGGCTGCTGCCGGAAATCCGGTAAGCAGACAGTAAGGGGGCGTTCCCGGTCATTGCCGGGAACGCCCCTTTTTATACATACATATTAAACTTTAAACTTGCGTACTTCCATCTGCAGCTCGCCTGCCATCTTGGCCAGGCTGTGGCTGGCATTGGCAATTTCCTGTACAGAAGCGCTCTGCTCTTCCGTAGCTGCCGATACGGTCTCGGCTTCTTCTGCGGAAGTACGGCTGGAATCTTCAATCGTGCGGATGTGCCCGACAATTTCCTGGCCGCTTTCCGCCATACCGCTGATGCCTTGAGAAATACTCTGCATCTGCCCCGATACTTCCTCTACTATTTCAATGATACGCTTGAAGGATTCGCCCATGGATATGATATTCTGCGCCCCCACGCGGACTTCTTCACTGCCTGCCTGCATACCGGCAACAGCATTGTCCGTATCGCGCCGGGTCTCCTCGATGAGCCCGGCTATCCGCTGTGCCGCCTCCTGCGAGGACTCAGCCAGTTTGCGCACTTCATCAGCAACGACAGCAAAGCCGCGGCCATGTTCGCCTGCCCGGGCAGCCTCAATGGCTGCATTGAGCGCCAGCAGGTTGGTCTGTTCAGAAATGCTCGAAATCGTATCCACAATCTGGCCGATTTCGCTGGAACGTTCGCCAAGCGCCGTAACCACTTTGGTGGATTCAAGCGTGGATTCCTCAATCCGCTTAATCTGACCGATGGCCTCGTTAAGCGTCTTGCCGCCATCTTTAGCCACGGCCGATGCCTCCCGGCTCTGAGATGCTGCATCGTCAGCTTTAGCGGCAATGCTCTGAATGGAATCATTCAGCCCTTCAATCGCGGAAGACGTGGAGTTTACGGCGTCAAGCTGTTCGCTGGTGCCCTGTGCCACACGCACGATGGAATCGGCCACCTGATTGGAGGCCTGTGCCGACTGCTCCGTGGTGGCATTCAGTTCTTCTGCCGCAGCCGACAAGCTCTCGGACGAAGTGCTTACACTGGAAATAACATCACGCACACCCTGCCGCATGGAGCGCACCGCTGCTGCCAGCTGTCCCAGTTCGTTGTTTACAGTAATCTGGGACGGACGGTTGCGGAAGTCACCGCCGGCCAGCAGACGCATTTCGTCCATCATCACCGCCAGCGGTTTCATGGAACGGTTAACCGTAAAGAGTACACCCAGGGAAATCAAAATGAGGAGCACCAGGGAAATACCCGTCATGATTTTCAGCACATTGCTCACGGGCGCAAACAGTTCATCCTGATAAGCAATGGTAGCCATGCCCCAGCCCGTAGCCTTGATAGGATTGTAAAAGGCTATCATATCCTTACCGTCAGCCCGCGTGAATTTATAGACACCGGCCTCGCCGGAGAGCATTTTTTCACCAAGGGCGCGCACTCCCGGGTCATCTTCCTCAGAAATTTTCTTCTTCATGATGGCCCCTTCATCAGGATTGACAATATATGTGCCTTCCTTGGAAACCAGCAGGCTGTAGCCATCTTCTCCCAGCTTCAAATCGCTGACCTTTTCCGTTACGGCATCAACATAAATGGCGGCCAGCAACATGCCGACATTGGCCCCATTATTGTCCTTGGCCAGGGCGATGGCATTGACAATGACCTTGCCCGTAGCCTGAGAAACTACAGGGGAGGACATAAAGGAGTCCTTGGCACCGGTCATTGTTTCCTTGTACCAGGCCTTATCGGCGTTGTGCATTTCTTTAAAACCGGCCTTAGTCTGCCCATACAGCACGCCGGAGCCGTCAAAAGGCCCCCAGCTGACGCTGTCGTAAACGCCGGGATAAATCTTGTTCATAAGGTTCAAGCGGTAAACATTGTTCGCATTCATCAGCTCAGGTGCATTCGCCAGATTTTTGGCAGCCGGATGATTGGCCGCCGTCTGCGTTTCCAGCATACGGGCATCCAGCCAGGCCGACACGCCGCTGGCTACTTCCTGCGTATTCTTCAGCGCGCTGGTCGTCAGCTGCTGTTCAAAGGTCGTACCCACATAGCGGAAAATAATCCCTGCCAGCAATATGAGTCCTACCGCCACAATTGGCAGCACATACAGCAGTATTTCTGTTTTAACTGTGCGCGTGCCACCTAAGGCCTTGCTATTTTCAGACATTTTAAATTCCCCCATTGATAGTTTATTTATATTTAGATATTAAAAATATCCACTCACTATACTTTATTGCCGCAATAATCGCCACGATACATGTAAAGCAGGGTAATTGCCACACTAGCAGCAGCAACTTCTGCTATAGACTGGCATCTCCACAAAATCTCTGCGCCAAACAGCCAAGGCAGGGTAAAAACAGCCAGTGTTTCAATTACAACGGTACGGGAAAAGGCGATAATTGCCGATATTTTCCCATTGTTCAAGCCAGTGAAATACGCTGAGGCATACGAGTTGAATCCCTGCAACACGAACGCCAAGGAAAAGGCCTTCAATGCATGTTCAGCCAAGACGCAAACTTTCTGGTCATATCCTACGTACACAGAGGCCACCCAACCGGCAGCCACCTGTGCCAGTAAAAACATCAGTACACCGAAAGTTAAATTTATCACCACACCTTTTTTCAACAAGTTTTTTAACTCTGTGTAATTTTTAGCGCCATAATGATAACCAACTATAGAATTAGCCTCCAGCGCCATCCCATAAAACACCGACGTGAATATACCTTCGACAAACACAACCACGCCAAAGGCCGCTACACCATCCTCGCCCATAAAGCGCAGTAATTGCATGTTATAGAAAACAAAGATAACCGACACAGCCATATCTTCAACCATCTCCGACATTCCGTTGGAGCAGGTTTCCCAAAGAACCTTAGGTTCAAAATGACATTTGGTAAAACGCAGCCGGCTGCTGTTCTCACGTGAAAAATAGATAAGCGGGACAATACCATTCAGGCATGCGCCAATTCCCGTTGCCACAGCTGCGCCAACCATCCCCCAGCCGAACACCACAATAAACAGATAGTCAAAAATGATATTGCTGAACATATTGGCAATGGACAAATACAGCCCAAACTGCGGCTTTTCGGCTGTTATGAGCATACTTTGGAAAGCATAGCCAACAATCATAACCGGCAGGAAGATAAACAGTGTTCGTCCATACGGCAGACCATATTCCATGATAGGCTGTGTAGCTCCAATCAGGCCGGCAATCTCCGGCAAAAATATAATCCCGATTATTGCCAGGAATATGCCAAAAAGCAATGCCGCTTTAATGAGCATAGTAAATACCTGATTAGCTCTATCCTGTTGGTCACGCCCCATTTCCGACGCTACCAGCGCACTGCCACCCGTGCCGAACATATAACCTATGACGGATAGCATCAGCTGAAACGGATAAATTATATTGACTGCCGCAAATGCCGTCTTGCCAATATAATTCGATACAAAGAAACCGTCGATAATATCGTACGTTATAGCAATCAACACGGTACCTATTGTCGGCGTAGCAAACAGCAGCATTTTTTTATAGGTAAAATGGTCCGACAGTTTTATTTTCACTTATATCACCCCATCACAATCTCCACGAAGTTTTTCATATACAGATTGTGAAATTTCACCATCAGATTACGTGAAAATATATTACCTGCCCACTCAAATTCTGATTCAAAGCAGCCTGAGTTATCATCATTTTCCAGGAATTCCAATTCCAGCCGTGCCCCCGGGGCACGATATTTGTTGGCCAAAGGAAGATAAAATGGTTTTAACTCATCAAGTTCATCGGCATTGATGTCACGCTGATAGTTTACCTCCATCGGGTCATTCCGGTACCGCTTGTCATCAGCCTCGAAATAATCATAGCTGGAATGGGCAATGCCTTCCGTTACCTGCAATTTCACTTCCGCCAGCAGCGATTCAATGCTGTCAATCCTATCCATATGAATGCCCACAGGTAAATTCTTTATCATCATGCCCACAGAATCTGCAGCATAGCCGCCCAGCCGATTATTGAAAATCCAGTTGGTCATCACATCATTTTTCCCCGAAAACTGATGCAGGGATTTGAGGGCAGCCGCGATGGCCATGACACTTCTTGATACCTTCAGCCTCTTCTCGGCTACAGCCACGTCCTCCTCATCAAACGGCAGCTTAATCACCCGCGCACTGGCCTCCAGATTAAATTCTTCATTATTGTCCTTATCCGGCGCCGGAATATTGCACCAGTCATAGCCGCCGTATTGCGCCTCAAAATACGCTTTGTCCTCCTGATACTGCGGTGAATCGCGCAGCTTTTCTTCATTTGCCAGATATGTACAGTAGTAATCACGCGGCAGCGGTTCACCATGATAAGCACGGATAATATCGGCCATGACTATACCCAAAGACGAACCATCCATAGCCAGATGATGCACATCGAAAAACAGGTAAATATAACGCGGTGACTTAAAGAGCCGGACACGGACGAGCGGGTCTTTGAATATATTAAACGGCCGTACCAAATCATCGGCCAGATGAATAATCTCCAAATCGCTCATATACTCATATTGAACATCCTGTATAAGGTCCGGCATATATGTCTGTACCAAATCTTCCTCATCATCGAAACTAATCCGCATAGCCAGCGCAGGATGATTGCGAACGGCGGCATTGACCGCCTTCAGCAGTCTGTCCGGATCAGTTTGCGGCGAAAAACGCAGGAAGTATGACATATTATTAAACATTGTGGAACGGAATCTTGCAAACTGGGCATCGACCATTTCAATCTGCATAGGCGATAACTTATGCGGTTTCTTACGTTCCTTATCATCCGTTATGTCCAAATCTTCCCTAGTGTCACGTTCATTCAGCAGTTCTGCCAGGCGCTCTGCCGTTCGCAGGGTAAACAAATCAAAACTGGTAATCCCCTTGTCCGTCAGTTTCGATACCAACACCATACTGGAGAGCGAATCGCCGCCCAATTGGAAGAAATCATCTTCAATTCCCACCATGTCACGGTCAAGGTGCAAAACTTCTGCAAACATATCACAGACATACCGCTCATTGTCATTGCGCGGTGGTACGTGTCTGCTATCCCCCCGCAGCGGCTCAATGTCAGGCAGCACTTTACGGTCAATTTTGCCATTAACGGTTTGCGGCATAACTGCCAGACGTTTTATCGCCACAGGAATCATATATTCCGGCAAATGCTGCCTCATAAAGGCCAGGATTTCTTCTATAGCAGGTTCCTCTTCATCCGCAGTCGTGAAATAGCCTGCCAGATAATCGGACCTGCCGGCCGGACTAAGTACTTTTACCGCACACGAGGCAATTTGCGGATATTCGCCCATTACCTTTTCAATCTCGTCCAGCTCTATCCGAAAGCCCCGTAATTTGACCTGATTGTCTATGCGCCCGTGAATGCGTATTGCCCCGTCCTTTGTCCACGAGGCCAAATCACCGCTATGATATGCCCGGACGCCGTCAAGGGTAAAAAAGGCCTTGGCTGTCTGTTTTGGCAGATTGATATAGCCACGTCCGACACAATCACCACAGATAATCAGCTCGCCTTTTTCCCCGATGGGCAAATATTCGCCCTGCTGATTAACGACATAAAATTTTGTATTGACCATGGGGCCGCCAATGACAATTTCCCCTTCGGCCTCCATAACAGCAGCCGCACAGCCCATGGTACATTCCGTAGGGCCGTAGACATTCAATATCACGCTGTCCGTGCGCAGTTCCTTCAGTTTTTCAAACAGTCCTGCCGGAAATGCCTCAGCACCGACATCATAAAAATCGATATTCTTCAGCGCCTCCCGGCATTCCGGTATACTCAGTATGCTCAGCAAAAACGTAGGCGTGCAAAAAATAGCATTTATCCCCACGCTTTCTATGCATTTTGACAGCAAAAACGGGTCATGAATCTCATCTTCCGTGGCAATACACACGGTTCCCCCATTGGATAGCGGCACAAATTCTTCCACGATGGAAACATCAAACGAAAACGCCGCCATCGCCAGCGACACACGTCCGTCACGCACAAAATGCATAATTTCTATCGATTTTTCATCGCGCTCCATATAATTGGCAAAGCTGAGATGTTCAATCATTACCCCCTTGGGTTTCCCTGTCGAGCCGGAAGTATAGATTACATAAGCCAAATCATCAGGAGCAAGGCGTGTTGCCGGATAAGAAGTATCCGCGGTTTCCAGCAGTTCCTCTAAAGCTACGACCGCAAACTTTCCCCGCAGTTCCGGCCGGGCAGCTTTTATTGCCGCCGAGGTTATGAGCAGGGGCGCCGCCGCATCTTCCAAACAAAAACATATGCGCTCGTCAGGATAAGAGGTCACAAAAGGCAAAAATGCCGCACCTGCTTTCAGAATTCCCTGCTCAGCAATATATGCGCCCGCAGACCTTTCCAACAACACACCAATAATGGTATCGCGGCAGGGATTGTCCGCATCGCCTTTTATGCTGTTTCCCAATCTTTTCTGCAAATAATTGGCCACGCGATTGGCTTGCCGCTCTAATTCCCTATAGCTCAACTCTCCTTTGGAAGTAGAAATTACAGCTGTTTTGTCAGGATGCTTTTTTACCTGTTCATGAACCCGTTCGGGCACGGATTTAAACGCAAAATTGCTCGCGGTTTTATTAAACTTTTCCTGTTCCTCGAACGCCTGTTTGCTCATATCTTGGTATTCAGTTTTGTTCACAGTTGCGCGCCCCCTCTCTCTCCAGGAGTACATGATAGCGCTGTGTAACAATCGTATAAACTCTTTTAATTTATAAACTTTTCTGTATAATTTCCAACTGCTACAGCCACTACAGTTTATTACTCAATTATTTTTTTCGACATTAACATGTTTATTCCTTCCACCCATGATTACAATACTTATGACATGCGCAAAAAGAATGAGGCAGACGGTAATGTTTCCCCTACCGTCTGCCTCACAAAATTATTCTCCACGCCGGCCATGATACAGGCACCAAGGTTCTTCGGCCATATAGTCACCGCCGTGATAGTACGCGGCTCTGGCCCGGCAGCCGCCGCAGACACCTTTGTAATTGCAGGTACCGCAGCCGCCGCTGTATTCCAGCGTCCGCAATTTTTTCAGCACTTCACTGTCACGCCAGATTTCATCAAACGGCGTGTCATGCACGTCGCCCAGTTCCATGTTCAGATACGCGCAGGGCTGAACCTTGCCCCGGGGGCTGATGATACAATAGCTCAGGCCTGCCAGACAGCCGCGGTGGAACCGCGTCTTTATACCCAGCTGGTCAGCAATGCGCAGGAACTGCGGTGCGCAGGTTGGTTTTAATTCAATATCCACCTGCTCCTGTTTCTTCATAATCCGCGTGAGCACATCTTCATACTGCTCAGCGCGCAGGGATTCTTCTTCGATGGTAGCTGCCCGGCCCGTAGGTACCAAAAAGAAAAAGTGATGTGCCTTGGCGCCGATTTCCACAGCAAAATCCGTCATAGCCTCGAGCTCATGCTGATTCCAGTCCATAACCGTAGTATGAATCTGGAAGGGCAGCCCCACCTCCCGGCAGTTCTTCATGCCCTGTACAGCACCGTCCCAGCCGCCGGGGAAGGAACGGAACTTATCATGCTTGTCCTTATCCAGCGAGTCCAGGGAAATTCCCATGCCTCTGGCCCCGGCCTCCTTTAAGGCCTTGGCCATTTCCAGGGTAATCAAAGTGCCGTTCGTGCCAAACACTGGGAACAGCCCCAAATCGGCAGCATACTTCACCAGCTCCACAATATCGGGACGCGTCAGCGGTTCCCCGCCAGAGAAAATCATGATTTTAAAACCAGCCTTAGCAATTTCGCGCAGAAGTTTCTTGGCCTCCTCCGTGGAAAGCTCGTCCTCTGCCTTGCAGCCGGCGTCACGGTAGCAGTGAGCGCAATACATATTGCAGTTGTTGGTGGTATTCCAGGATACAATCTTCATGCTATGCCCTCCTTACTTGATACCGATTTCTTCATCGGTGAGATAACATGAAGGGTCCGATTCCCAAAAATCACCGGTCACAGCCTCAGCCCGGGTACGGAAATTACCATTGCAGTTGTCCAGGAATTTGCACCGGGCACAGCGGCCTTTCAGCAGCGGTTTTCTATCCTTCAGGCCGGCCAAAATGGGGCTGGCACTCACGTCTGTCCAAATGTCACCGAACTTGCGCTCGCGGACATTGCCAAAGGTATGATGCTGCGTGAACTGGTCAGGATGCACGTAGCCCAACGGGTCAACCTCACCAAAGGCAATACCGGAACGGTTGCCGCCGTTCATGGAAATGTACTTTTTAATCTGCGCCGCTGTTTCATCGCGCCCCTCAGCCAGGGCTTTGAGATACATATAGACACCATCGCAGTGATTGTCCACCGTCAGGATTTCCTTTTCCAGACCACGCTCCTCAAAATCACGGGTGCGGCGGATAATGGTATCCATAGCCTTACGGGACTGCTCCGGTGTTACATCCTGATTGACCATCTTTTCGCCGCGGCCGGAGTACACCAAATGATAGAAACAAACACGGTTTATGCCCTTTTCTTCGATAAAGTCAAAGATATTGTCCAGTTCCATGATATTATGATGGTTTATCGTAAAACGCAGGCCCACACGCTGGCCCACGGCCACGCAGTTCTGAATGCCTTCCATCGCCCGTTCATAAGCGCCCTCGACACCACGGAATTTATCATTGACATCTTTAAGGCCATCGAGCGATATGCCCACATAGCCCACGCCGATATCCTTAATGCGCTGGGCCACCTCTCTGGTAATCAGCGTACCATTGGTGGACAGCGTCGGCCGCACGCCTTTTTTCTGTGCATACTCTGCCAGCTCAAAAAAATCCGGACGAATCAGCGGCTCGCCGCCGGAAAACAACAGCACCGGCACATTAAAGTCCGCCAGGTCATCAATGAATTTCTTGGCCTCCGCCGTAGTGAGTTCGTCCTTATACTTTTGGGCGTCAGACTGCATATAGCAGTGCATGCACTTCAGATTGCAGGTCTTGGTTGAGTTCCAGACCACTACCGGCCCCATGCCCTCGGCAGCGCCATTGCGCATACTGTGCGCATTCTGCGTATAACGCAGATTATCCCCATAATAATCCCTAGCAAATAACAGTTTAGTAACACTAATCATGCGAGCTTCTCCACTCCTAAAATATATTACACATTAAGTATCCGGCTGTGCCTTAATCCCAGCAAGCAGCAGCCGCATTTTCATAGACACATTTTCCTGAAAGGGAATTCCGAGCTTGCTGAACGCCGCTGCCTGATAAATGGAATGAAACATCTCCGCTATCAGCTCTGGCGGCACATCATTGCGCACTTCTCCGGCCTGCTGCCCCTCCTGCAAAATGCTCTCAAACAGGTGCTTAAAGCCCGGCGTCGGCATCGGCTTGCGCTCTTCCGCCTTCTCCGGCAGGCCTGAATGTTCCGCCGCGGCTAAAAACAGTGGCAGGACATAGCGGTTTTCATCAAGGAACTTAGCCGTGATTGAACAAGCGGAGGCCAGTTGTTCACAGGCCGGCCGCCTGGCCTCTTTCAATTCTTTCAGCGAGTCGTCTACTTCCTGCACCATGCCCCCCAGCAAATGCATGAGGATTTCTTCTTTGGACTGGAAGTAATTATAAAAGGTGCCTATGCCCAGGTCAGCCGCATTCATGATATCAGCCACCGATGTTTCCTTGAACCCCTTCTGACTGAACTCACGCACGGCCGCTGCTAATATCGCCTGCCGGGATAGCATTTTTTTCCGTTCCCGGCGGCCCATTTTTTCTTCCATGGTAACATCGCCCCAATTCCATAACTGATTTCAACTTCCGTTTACTTCTGTTTTCTATTATATCGGAAAAGTTTTCTACTGAAAAGGCAAAAAATGAATTTAATTCATTTTTGTAGGAATCACAAAAGATTTACATTTACTTTTGGAACAATTCCCGAATTTCTTCGTCCGTCAACCGCGACAGGAAATTCTCGCCGGGCTGTATCATCTGGTCTATCAGGGATTTCTTCTTCTGCTGCAGCTCATAGATTTTTTCCTCCACCGTCCCCTTGGCCAACAGGCGGATGACCTGCACGTTGTTCTTCTGTCCCAGACGGTAGGCTCTGTCCGTAGCCTGGTCCTCTACCGCCGGATTCCACCACGGGTCAAAATGAATGACCATATCGGCCCCCGTGAGATTTAAGCCCGTCCCCCCGGCTTTCAGCGAGATAAGGAATACCGGCGTAACGCCCTCGTTAAAGGCTTTGACCAGGCGGATACGCTCCAGGGGCGGCGTTGAACCGTCCAGATAATAATAAGCAATGCCCTGTTGTTTCAGCCGCTCGCCAATATGTCCCAGCATTGTGGTGAACTGGGAGAAAATCAAAATACGATGACCGCCCTCCACGGCCTCACTGACCAGTTCTTCCAACTGGTCAAGTTTGCCGGAACCGCCGGTATACCCCTCCAAGAACATTGCCGGGTCACAGGCAATCTGCCGCAGTCTGGTAAGTATAGCCAGTATCTTTATCCGGCTGTCCTCACCTGCTGCCAGCTGTTGGGCAAACTCCTTCTGGCTTTTAAGGAACCAGGCCTGATAAATCTTTTCCTGCTTGGCCGTCATGGAGCTGACCATCTTGCGCTCCACCTTGTCCGGCAGTTCCGTCAGCACGTCCTTTTTCATGCGGCGCAGGATAAACGGCATGACATGACGTTTCAAATCTGTCAGGCTCCGCTCGTCCTGTTCCCGGACAATGGGCGTTTCGTACGTATCCTTAAAGCGTTTGTGATTGTACAGATAACCCGGCATGAGAAAATCAAAGATAGACCACAGCTCTGTCAGTGTGTTTTCAATCGGCGTACCTGTCAGCGCAAAATAACCGCTTGTTTTCAAGCGTTTCACCGCCCGGGCATTTTGCGTGGTCGGATTTTTGATATGCTGCGCCTCATCCAAAAAGGCATAGCGGAAACGGCGTTTCTCGTACATATCAATGTCCCGTTTCAACATATTGTAAGTGGTAATCAGCACATCGTAACTGGAATCTGCCTCATCGAGAATCTTCTGCCGTTCGGCCTTGGAACCGGCCACCGCACAGGCTTTCAAATCCGGAGCAAAATGCTCTATTTCCTCCAGCCAGTTATACATCAGTGACGTCGGCGCAATGACCAGCGACGGCGGTTCCTTGTAATCCTGCTTGGACAACAGGAAGGTAATCACCTGCAAGGTTTTCCCCAGCCCCATGTCATCGGCCAGTATGCCGCCCAAATGGTATTGGGACAGCGTGGACAGCCAGTTAAAGCCCGTCACCTGATACTCGCGCAAAACACCCTTAAGGCTTTCCGGCACAGCCACCGTGTTTTCCTCCGGGTGCCGGATATCCCGAACAATCGTGCGGAACTCGCGGCTGCGTTCCAGCCGCAGGGATTCATCAGCCCGGGCCAGTTCATCCAAATACATGGCCTGCGACAACGGCAGCTCCACCTTCATGCCCTCAGCCTTGCTCCGGGCAATGCCGGTATTGTCCACAAAATCAGCAATAGCCTGCATTTGCTGGTCACCCAGTGTGATAAAGCTCCGGTCCTTCAAACGGTGATATTTGCGCTTTTGCCGGTAGGAATCCAATATCTCCATCAGCTCGTTAAAGTCCAGATTCTTGGCATTAAAGCTGACTTCCAGCAAATTAGCGTCATTGACACTGACACCTGCCGTAACCTTCGGCATGGGACGCACCGGACGGCTGCCAAAGGCATCAGAATAGAACACATCCACCCAGTCGGGCAGATATGGCAGTTCCTCTGTCAAAAATTCGTAGCTCTTTTCTTCGTCCGTCTGCACCAGCTGGTCACGTTTTTTACGAAAACCATAATGTGTAAGCCTGGTGATAATCTCATCTTCACTGGCATTATTCCGTACCAGTTTCCGGCCGTCACGCAGGGGCGGTTCCGGCTCTACCAGCGGATTAAACACCGCATCGCCATAAGCGAACTTGGGACGCACAGCAATGCCATCGCCTTCATAGTCGATGTATAATTCCACCGTCAGCGGATGAATTACATACTGCTCCTGAAATTTATCATCAACGTCGACTGCAGCGGCCATCTCCATGCGCGGCAGTACCTGACCAAAAAACCTGGCCATATCAGCCTTATTTATCGATACGCTGTTTGTCGCGTCAAAAGTATCTATAAGGGGTTTTATAGAACGTGCAAATTTTTTGTCACACCTGTATATAATGCCGTCCTGATATACGTAGTCACATTCCCGGGTCAACGCTGCAATATCAGCCCGTTTGACCACCAATTCCCCGTGGCCGTTTTTTTCCTGCAGGGCCAGACTGATTTGCGGATTTCCCTGCGTAGTGCAGACCCTTTCTGGCACACTGCCTTCAATATGAACTTCAAAACTTTTATCGCCCATAAGCGTCAGAAATTCCCCCAGGGCCTCCGGCGATAAACGAAACTGTTTTTGGTCAAAGAGGTATGACCGATTGTCCGTGTAATAGTAACGGCTGCTGCCCCCGGCGGCAAACATGCTCTGTTCCAGGCGATAGTATTTTTGCAGCAGGCCATAGAGTGCGGCCGATATTTCATCACCCCAGCGCACAGTGCCCAGGTTGACCACAGACTTGCTGCCCAGCTGCCACTGTTCGCCTCTTTCCAAGCCTTGCACTAAAGCGCCGATATTTTTGACCACATACAGCTTGTCCAGGCCAAAACGGAACTCCAGCCAGTTGCGGTGATTGCCGTAAAAACTTTCCGTGAACAGCCGCGGTTCCAAATAACCGTACACCAACGGTCCGGCCAGCGCACTGCTGTTATCCCTGGCCGCCTCCTGAAAAGCCGCAAACATGCGCCGGGACTCAGCTGATTGCTGTTCCTGCAGTTTGGCCGCCTTTTTTTTCGCCAGACTGCTCAGGGTATCAATACCGTAGTCGGCCATCACCCCGCGCAAAAGTTCCTGCGCTGATTGCGGCCGGCGGCTTTCCTGCTCTTCCTGAATGGCCAGCAGCACTGCGACCACATGCTTGCAGGCCCCCAGATACTGCGCTGCAGCCGGACAGTCACACGTATAGCTTTCCACATTGTTCTGTTTCTTATTCAGTTTCACAGACACATTATAATCTTCCGTGCCATATACCATTGCCGTCCATTCCGTCCCGGCATCATTTTCAGATTCGAGGTGTTCTACCGCGCCTTCCCTGTAATATTTCACACCGCGCCGGTAGACCGTATCACTGCTGGCTACAGACTTAATGATAATATCTTTTAACATGTCCATATCCTTTCCTCAGCTTGGACAATTCTTTTCTACTATGTTAATATAAGACCTATCTAATCATTGTACTATGAACAGGAAGGAAAACCAACCTTTATGCAAAATAAAACCACGGCTGTAGCTGAGTCCTGCCGCATACTCATCATTCGCTTATCAGCCATCGGTGATGTCCTGCATGCCACCACCGTGGCCCGGCACCTCAAAGGAATTATGCCCGGCTGTCACCTGACCTGGCTGGTCAGTCCGCCGGCTGATAAAATGCTGGAGGGAAACCCGTATATCGATGAAATACTGCTTTGGGACAGGCGCCCTTTAGACCAGGCCGTTTCGGCCTTTGACCTGGGGAGTGCCTGCCGGGAAATAAAAAAAGCCCGTACCCTGCTAAAGCCACGGCACTTTGATATGGTGCTCGATATTCAGGGCCTGTTTCTGACCGGCATACTGGCGTGCCTGTCCGGTGCCAAGCGGCGCATCGGCATTCATGAACGCCACGAGGGCAACAGCCTTTTCATGACGGAAATGGCCCCCGATATAAAAAGCCCCCATAAGGTACACCGCTATTTGAGCGCCCTCATCCCCCTGGGTTTTGACTTGTCAGATTTCACCCCGGGGCTGACCATGAACCTGCCCGCCAGCCTTAACGGCTTTGCCGCCAAGTTTTGGCAGGAGCGCAGCATTGACACCGTCCGCCCTATCCTCATGGTCACTATACGCACCACCTGGCCGGATAAAAACTGGGAACCTCAGAACTTCGGACTTGCTCTGCAAAAAATCCCCGAAGATGTCCAAATCGTCTTCAGCGGTTCTGCCAGCGACGAAGTCTTTATTCGCGAAGCCCAGCAGCACTTAAACCGTCCCAGCATTTCCATTGCCGGACAAACCAGCCTGCAGGAACTGGGTGCCCTGTTAAAGACGGTCAAGCTGCTGCTCTCCTGTGACACCGGCCCCCTGCATATTGCCGACGCCGTCGGCTGCCGGACGTTGTCCCTCTGGGGCCCCACCCAGCCCGATGTATACGGGCCGCTGACAGCCGGACACGAATTTATCATCAGCCCCCATACATGCCGCCGCTGCCTCAAAACAAAATGTAAATATAAGACCAATGCCTGTATGAACGCCATCAAACCGGAAACAGTAGCGCAAAAACTGTGCGAACTGCTCTGACATGTCATTCACACCATAAAACAACAGGGCCTTGGGGCAATGCTTTTCCATGTAAAAGTATTGCCCCAAGGCCCTTCTTTTATGTAAAAACTTAAACTTCGCGCAGCAAACAACTGTCACCGATGATTTCCTGCCAGGAAAGGTCACGCCGCCTAAGGCGCGGCTGCTTTCCCTGCAAGGCAGCCGACAACATATAACCGCCGAGGTTAAGACTGCCAATCCCATACGTCTTTCCCAGATAATCTGTTAACTGCGTTTCAGCCACAGGCAGGGTACTGATTTCCCCCGGTGCTGACGAAAAAACATGGCCCTCGCATTTCACCAGACTTTCCTTCCTTGTCCATAAGCGATAAAACCGTTCCTGGCGCGCCGTCTCATCTTCCCCCTGCAGCATCCAGGCATATTCCTGACTTGTCAGCGCCTCCCGTACCCAGCCGCCCAGTGGCACCATTTCCTCGATATCCACGCCCACAGAGCTGTCGGCCTCGGCCAGTACGGCATACGCCCCACTATGCGACAGATTGAAGAAAATCCCCTCCGCCAGAGGTTTTCCTTCTTCATTGTAAGAAACACTGCGGCCCTGGGCAGCTTTTTGCAGCAGCAGGGAGGAGGCAAAGCACCGCAGCCTGTCAGCCTCCTGCCGGTAACGCATCATCTTGGAAAAGCGCGCTGCCGGCAAAAGTCTTTCAGCCTCCCACAGATGTGTGCGCAGACAGTCCACCGGCAATAGCGTAATCATCACTTCACCCATTCGTCTTCACCACATCTTCCCCCAAGTTATTTACCTCAACACCATCAATCCTCTTCCGTGCCGAGCAACGGCATTTTCTTTATCAGGAAGGCCGTGCCGAGAATAGCGCCTACCACTGTAGCCGCCGGAGCAGCGTACCAGATGTTATCTGCGCCGAACAGTACCGGGAACAAGTAGATAAAGACAATCGGCGCAATAAGCGACTGGCAGACAGCAATGACTGCCGAAATTGTTCCCCGGTCCAGCCCCGTAAAAAAGCCCGAGGTCACAAGGCAAAAACCGTACAGGAAAAATTCCAGTGCGCAAATTCTGAGGGCTCTGGTCGCAAAAGCATGTGCCTCTGCGTCGTAGCCGAGATATAAGGTGGCAATTTCATCGGCCAAAGAAACACCAACAACGGTCATTATGAAACCCAAGCCGAGCGTTAAAACGATGTTTTTCTTCATCAAATCTCTTATGCCGTCAAAATCCCCTGCACCATACTTGTACCCGACCACCGTCACCGTTGTCGTATTGAGGGCAAAGAAAACGGATAAAAACACCTCACCGACATAGCTGTGCACACCGATAGCCGCCACACCTAATTGCCCCAGCAGCAGCATGAGCTGCAGATTGTATACCAGCTCCAGGATATTGACTGAAACGGCATCAACCATCTCAGATATGCCATTGTAGCAAATCTTCGCCAGACGATAGATGTCAAAGCGGAAATGCACAAAATGCAGTCCGGAGGCATTGGGACGGGAGAAATACCACAAGGTAATAATCGTGTTCACGATAGTTGCCAGGCCGGTTGCCGTCGCCGCTCCCTCAATCTCATATGCCAGTACGACGATAAACAGCCAGTCAAAAATAACATGCGTCACGCCCTGCACCACAGAAAGGTAAAAACCTGTCTGTGATTTCTCGGCCATAACCCACAAACTTTGAAAGGACGTTGTTACGAGCAGCGGCGCAATAAACAGGAACAATATGCGTCCATAGCGCAGACAATAGGGCACAAGCTCTTCCGATGCCCCCAGCATGCGGACAATCTCCGGCAGGAAGATATACATCAAGGTACTAAAGAAAGCGCCCCAGATAAATATCACAGCCACCAGCAGCGTAAAATACTGCCGGGCTTTTTCGATATTGCCCTCGCCCTTGAGCTTGGAGAT